>JAJRQA010000227.1 GCA_024280475.1 Alphaproteobacteria bacterium | reverse complement strand
TGAGGACTTTAAAAAAGGCGTGCATCATATCCGATTGGAACGAGACCCAAACCGTTGGGCCAAAGATTACGATTTCCCGGCTATGAAAAAAGGACTGGTCACTCGCCAAACCATTAAACTGGCCATTCCATCTGGCATGAACGCCCTTGTGTTTAACACCAGACGCTCTGTATTTGCGGATCGAAACGTCCGTAAAGCGCTGACACTGATATTTGATTTTGAATGGATTAATCGCAATCTCTATCATAATTTATATACCAGAACCCGCAGTTTTTTTGATCGATCAGAACTTTCCAGCGGGGGAAGACCGGCTGATGAGTACGAAAAATCATTGTTGGCAGAATACCCAGATGCCGTCACAAAAGCCATTCAAAAACACGGCTATGAACCCCCTGTTAGCGACGGCTCTGGAAGGAACCGCAATGCCAGGCGCAAAGCCCTTCGACTATTGATCAAGGCTGGCTATATTCTCAAAGGCGCGGTGCTCGTCAACAAATCGAGCGGTAAGCCATTTACCTTTGAAATCTTGACCGCCAGACAAGACCAGGTACGTCTGTTATTAAATTATGTCTCGGCCTTGAAGTTCATCGGGATCAAGGCGGAAGTACGCGTCGTCGATAGCGCCCAATTCCAACAACGTAAAAATACGTTCGATTTTGACATGACCGACAATGAATGGCGGGCCTCCTTGTCACCAGGCAATGAGCAATCCTTTCGCTGGAGCGCAAAAGCTGCTGATAGCGAGGGCAGCTATAATTTTGCCGGTGTGAAAAACCCTGCCGCCGATGCCATGATCGCGGCTTTGCTAATGGCAAAATCACGCAAGAATTTCGTTTCCAGTGTCCGCGCGCTCGATCGTGTCTTGCTGTCAGGCAATTATGTTATCCCGCTTTATCATACGCCGGGGCAATGGCTGGCGATCTGGTCACATTTAAAACACCCGTCGAATACCTCTCTTTACGGATTGCGCCTTGACACTATCTGGCAACAACCTGATACCAAATAGACAAGATATTTTGGTGATTCGCTTTTGGGTGGAATAGCGACTGATGAGCAATACAGAACTTGGATCCAGTTTGGGCGATAGCCCTTCAAGCCGTCCAGATACTCTGGAGCGGTTACTCACCCATTATGCAGCGGTCTCCTCTGACAAAATCGCCTTGATCGACCCTTCAAATCGCAACCGGCTTGAAGGACGGTCAGACAATCTACCTTTGCGCACCTATTCCTTCAAAGCTCTTGACGCGGCCGTCAACAGGCTGGCGACAAGATTAAGCGCGCTTGGATTGGCTCGCGGCGATTATGTAGCCGTGCAAATGCCGAACTTTTCCGAAACGCCGATCATTGTACTGGCCTTGATGAGAGCGGGACTGGTTCCGTGCCTACTACCCTTGTCATGGTCCAACGAAGAGATATCGCATTCTTTTCAGCGTCTCAAACCTAAAGCGTTGATCAGTTGCGGGCAACTCAACGATCTCAATTACTCGGAGAATATGCGAGATTTGGCATTTTCTCATATGCACGTGCGGTTCGTCATGGGGGTGGGCTATGACATCGCGGAAGGTGTTAGCGATATTACACCGCTATTTGAGCCAAGCGACGAGTTGGACAAATCGCCACCCTTTGCTCCCCCGTTTGAAAGCGCCTTGAGCGATCTTGGTCTTGTGACATATATTGATCCCATAACGCCTGTTCCACACAATAGCGGACAAATCCTGTCGAGCGGGTTGTTGCACGTGCTGGAGCTGCAACTATCGGCAAGCGATCGCATTTTGAGCGCCTATCCACTATCGTCTATTCCGGGCTTAGCAGCCCATTTTTATCCCTGGCTAATGTCCGGCAGCTGTATGACCCTGCATCAACCATTTGATTTCAGCGTTTTGCAGGAGCAAATGCGTGCTACAAGCTTTAGCTATTTTGCAGCGCCCGAACAGGTCATGGATTATTTGCTGCGCAACGACCTTCCCGTGCCTCAAAAACTGGCGATTGTCCGACGAGACAGCCATTTGCCCACTTGCGATCTAGACATTCTGCCGTCACTCGATCTATATGACTTGTGGAATCTGGGGGGGCTTGGTTCTGTGCCGGTTAAATATCAAAACCTTGAGCCGACAGGCCTGTTTGAAGATGGCAGAATTTGTCTGGCGTCTGCTACTCACCAGCAGCTATGTCTCGCTGGGGCTGAAATCATCAATGATCGCCTGCACATCAAGGGCCGCATATTTCCAGACCCTTCGTCGTTAAAAACGTCTCTGGAGTGGATTTCTCTCAAAAAACGCGTCAATGATGGCTGGCTTGATACAGGGCTGACCGCATTTGCGGGGCCGGACAACACCGTTCTGCTCGGCGGGGAACCGGTAGAAGAGTTGCAAAAGGTTGCGTCCTGATCGCTCACTCCAACAGAGCATTAGCCTTTTGCGCAATCAAGGCCAACTCCCGAACAAGACGAGCGGCTCCTTTGAGACGTTTCTCGTCATTCTCCCAATCGGCCTTGTAGATCATTTTCTGATCGGGCTGAATTTTTACGACCGAGGGTTTTTGGCGCATAAAATCCAATATGCCATCAGGATTTGGTGGCGCATCTTTGTGAAACGCAACAATCGCCCCTCTTGGTCCAGCGTTCACAGATGCAACCCCGGCGGCACGGCAAGACACCTTGATCTTGACGATCTCCAGCAAGTGTTCAACTTCGCTCGGTAGCGAGCCAAAACGATCTGATAGTTCGGCTGCAAAGCCATCAACTTCAGTGGCATCGCCCAAAGTTGACAACCGGCGATAAAGTCCCATGCGTACCTGCAGATCAGAAACATATGCTTCCGGGATCAGTACTGAGGTGCCGATGGAGATCTGGGGAGACCATTGGTCTTCCAGCTCATCTGCTCCACCGCCACGCAACATGGCTACAGCTCCTTCGAGCATGGATTGATAGAGCGCAAACCCGACTTCCTTGATATGGCCGGATTGTTCTTCGCCAAGCAGATTGCCGGCCCCTCTGATGTCCAGATCATGGCTGGCCAAGGCAAAACCTGCTCCCAGTGTATCAAGGGATTGCAAGACCTTCAGGCGCTTTTGTGCACTGTCGGTCAGCTTCTTGCCAGGTTCCGTCGTGAAGTAGGCGTAAGCTCTGGTTTTAGAGCGCCCAACCCGTCCGCGCAGTTGATAAAGCTGTGCCAGACCAAACTGATCAGCACGATGAATGATAAGCGTATTGGCGGTTGGTACATCAAGCCCGGATTCAACAATCGTTGTTGAGAGCAACACGTCATATTGCCGATCATAGAATGCTGTCATGATATCTTCAAGCCGCCCTGGAGCCATTTGTCCATGAGCGATGGCAACCTTTAATTCTGGCACCTGTTCGTGCAGAAATTCTTCGATATCGGGAAGATCTTTGATACGGGGAACGACATAAAAACACTGTCCACCGCGAAAACGCTCGCGCAGCAACGCTTCGCGCAGGATCATCGCATCAAACGGCGTTACAAAGCTGCGTACCGCCATCCGGTCGACTGGAGGTGTGGTAATCAAGGACAAGCCACGCACCCCGGACAAAGACATCTGCAACGTACGAGGGATCGGCGTGGCGGTCAGCGTCAAGACATGCACGTCCTGGCGCATATTCTTGATGCGCTCTTTATGCTGGACACCAAAATGCTGTTCTTCGTCGATGATCAACAGGCCCAGATTAGCAATTTTCAGGCTCTTTGCCAATAATGCATGAGTGCCGATGACAATATCAACAGTGCCTTTGGCAAGGCCTTCCTTGACCAGTTTAAGCTCCTTGGACCCAACCAGCCGCGAGGCTTGTTCAACGCGGATTGGGTAGCCGTCAAAACGCTCTTTAAAGGTCTTGAAATGCTGGCGCGCCAGCGAGGTTGTTGGCACCACAAGCGCCACTTGATGGCCATTCATGGCCGCAACAAACGCGGCTCGCAGGGCAACTTCGGTTTTGCCAAACCCCACATCGCCGCACACCAAGCGATCCATGGGGCGGCCTTTTTCAAGATCCTCAAAGACCTGATTGATGCTTTCTTGCTGATCCTCTGTTGGCTCGAACTTGAAGCGTGCCGTAAACTCTTCATATTAGCTTTGCGGCACCCTCATGACCGGCGCTGTTTTCAATTCGCGCATTGCTGCCAGTTTGATGAGCTTTTCGGCAATGTCCTTGATGCGCTGTTTGAGTTTTGCCTTGCGGGCCTGCCACGCAGCACCGCCAAGTCGGTCGAGCACAACGCTCTCGTGCCCCCCATAACGGCTCAATAATTCAATATTTTCCACAGGTAGATAAAGCCGGTCCCCACCATGATAATGCAATTCCATGCAGTCATGAGGGGCACCGTCTGCATCTATGGTGCGAAGGCCCTGAAAACGGCCAATACCATGATCGGCATGCACAACGGCGTCACCAAGCGAGATATCATTGACACCGGTGAGGACATCGGCCGCCTTGGAGCGGCTTTTTACTTTGCGGATTAGGCGATCACCAAGAATATCCTGCTCTGCAATGATAACAAAGTCCGGCGTTGAGAAGCCCTGCTCCAAGCCAAGCACCGCAAAGCCTGTCACCCCGACGCCCATATTGCGGGCCTCATCCCAACCTTTGACCATTTGGATCCGCGTCAGCCCGTGATTGGTCAAGAGATGGTTTAGCCGCTCACGTGCACCCGCGCTCCAACTCGCTATAACGACTTTTTTCTTGGCTTTGTGCAGCGCCTTTATGTGAGTGACGACGCTTTCATAAATATTGACGCCTTCGCTGGCGCGTTCGGCGGCAAAACTGCGCCCTTGCTTACCTTTCAAGGAGACAACAGGCACGCCATCGCGGCCAGATGGCAATTCGAATGGTGTTAAAAGACGGGCACCATGAGTTGCGATCTTGTCTTCCCATTCGTCCTTGCTCAAATAGAGCTGATCAGCCGGCAATGGCTTGTAGGGGGCGCCGCCAAAAGTCTTTTGTTCAAGCGATTGAAGACGACTATCATAATGGTCTTCAATTTGATCGAGACGGTTGGTGCGCGCTTCCTCATATAGGTGGTCAAAACTGAGCTGAGCATCTGGGAGATAGTCAAACACCGTTTCCAGAGCGTCTTCATGGAACAAGGGTAACCAGTGCTCCATCCCCTCAAACCGAACCCCATTACTGATTGCTTCATAAAGCGGATCGGTACTTGTCACAGCTCCAAACAATGCGGTGTAACGCTGACGAAAACTCGATCGCGCTTGCTCACCAAAGGCACACTCATTGACGGGCATCAATAACAGTTTGGAGAGCTGGTCACCAGAGCGCTGCGTTTCAGTTTCAAAGCTGCGTATGGCCTCCAGCTCGTCGCCAAAATAATCGAGACGCACTGGTTTGGTGCGTCCTGGGGGAAACAGATCGATAATATCACCGCGCATGGCATAGTCGCCGTGGTCCATTACAGTGCCGACCCTCAAATACCCACTTTTCTCAAGATGCTCCGCAATTTTGTTCATCGGGATAACGCGCCCGGGCATTAATTTGAGAATGGAAGAGCGAATGAAGTTTTTCGAGGGAATTTTTTGTTGCGCTGCATTCATGGTGGTCAGGATAACCACGGGGGATTTCCACTTGGGAACGGAGATCATCCGCGCCAAAGCCATGATGCGCCGCCCGGCGATCTCGGTGTTGGGCGATACTCGGTCATAAGGCACACAATCCCAGGCTGGCAGAACAACGCGTTTTACATCAGGAGCAAAAAAACGCAAACTGGTCGAAAGCGCTTCGAGACGTTTATCATCCCGTGCCATATGCAAAACAGGCTGCGCTCGTCCATCGCCTTGCGCAAAACGGCTTCTGGCAACATCACCAAGTAGCAAAGCATCAAGCCCCTCAGCAACCCCAGATACCAATAATCTGGGGGCATTGGACGCCACAAGTTCCAGCTTCTTATTATACTCACCCACGCCGTGTTCCATTATTTGATTATTTTGTGAAATCGCCTGATGCGATTGATCAGTGTCTGGCTTTGCTCGTCAAACTCTCCCACACCATCTACCAGCGCCCCCGCCAATACAGGATCAGGCATCTCCATCAGTAGTTCAAATGCGGCGAGCGCATCGGTATCCATAGTGGGGATTTGCGCCTTTGCGTAATGTCCGAGCAAAAAGTCCATTTCCCGCGTACCACGATGTTCGGCGCGATAAAGCGCCCGTTGCCGCTTTATCAACAGCTCGCCGCCCGTCACATCTGTGTCATCATTTGAGCGCATGACTGCATCCAGTAGTTCTTTGTTTGTTCATAGTCGAGTGATTCCATGCCGACACATATTCATGCCCGTCAACTATCGCTTTTTGAGAGGCCTAATAAACCATCTTGTGCACCCAAAGGCTTGCCTTTTTCGTCGAGAGAACCCAATTTCGCTCACAAACTAATTAAAAGCGAATCGCTCAGACACAAAAAGCCTCGCACCAATGTGGTATTGATTATGCGGCCCATTCAACTCCATGCTCTTTTTGCCAAAGCGCAAAGCCTTGATGGGATCGGCCCGAAACTTTCCGAGAAACTAACCAAGCTGGTTAATAACACTGTTGAACGCAGTGATCCACGAGTGATTGATCTTTTATGGCATTTTCCCACGGGGATTAATGATCGCCGCCACCGGCCAAAGATTTCTGCGGCCGAACCAGGCTCTTTGGTTACCATTGAGGTGAGCGTGACGGGACATGTTCCCCCTCCCCCTGGCAACAAGAAAATACCCTACAGGGTATTTTGTGCCGACGACACTGGCGAGATGGAGCTGATCTTTTTTCGTGGTCAGAAAAACTATCTGGAGCGCATGCTGCCACTTGGCGAAAAACGTATTCTGTCGGGACGCGTTGAGCGCTATGGGGCCAAGCTGCAAATGTCCCATCCAGATCATATGGTGAGCGAGGAAGAATTCAAAACCCTGCAATTGATTGAACCCGTTTACCCGTTGACCGCAGGGGTCAGTGGCAAGATCATGCGCCGCGCTGTCAATAATGCCATTGAGCTTATTCCAGAACTTGAAGAATGGCAGGATGCTGAATGGCTGAAAAAGCAAAAATGGCCCGGTTTTTCTGATGCTTTGCGCACCGTTCACCAACCACAAGAGCTGCTTGATCTATTGCCAATTGCGTAAGCTCGCAAGCGCCTTGCTTTTGATGAGCTTCTGGCCAGCCAGCTTGCCCTTGCCTTGATGCGCAATAGCGAAATCAAGGGCACCGGCCGGGCCCTCAAAATGGGTAATGGGTTGCGCAACAAAATACTCTCTCTTTTACCCTTTGAGCTGACGGGATCGCAAAAAACATCTCTTGACGAAATCTATGAGGATATGGGCAGCCCGGATCGTATGCTGCGCTTGTTGCAAGGCGATGTGGGGTCGGGCAAAACCGTTGTGGCGATGCTTGCAATGGCTGCTGCCGTTGAAGCTGGTACACAAGCGGCCCTGATGGCGCCAACCGAAGTACTGGCCCGCCAGCATTTTCATGAATTTAGTGAGATGGCGGAAAAAGCTGGATTTAGTGTTGCTTTGCTGACCGGACGTGAAAAGGGCAAATCGCGCGAGGCCTTATTGCACAAACTCAAAATGGGTGAGCTGGATATGCTGGTCGGTACCCATGCCCTGTTTCAAGATGATGTAGAGTTCGCAGATCTTGGGATCGCCATCATCGACGAACAGCATCGATTTGGCGTGCAACAGCGCATGAAGTTGCAAGGCAAGGGCAAAGATGCTGACACTGATGTGTTGGTCATGACAGCAACCCCCATCCCGCGCACCCTGCTTTTGACCAATTATGGCGACATGGAAACATCCCAACTCACTGACAAGCCAGCAGGGCGAAAACCCATCACCACCAGAGTATTGCCGGTGGATCGCATTGACGAGCTGTTGCACGGCTTGCGGCGCGCGTTAGCATCAGGTACGCAGGTTTACTGGGTCTGTCCGCTGGTCGAAGAATCCGAAAAACTGGATCTAGCCGCAGCTGATCAACGCCACGCCTGGCTCCATGGACATTTTGGCGACAAGGTCGGACTCGTGCATGGGCGCATGAAAGGCGAAGAAAAAGATGCCATAATGAAAAGCTTTTCAGATGGAGAGCTTGGTATTCTGGTCGCGACGACGGTTATTGAAGTGGGTGTCAATGTCCCAAATGCGACGATCATGGTCATTGAGCATGCCGAGCGTTTTGGACTGTCGCAACTGCATCAGTTGCGCGGACGGGTGGGACGGGGTGACAAGCAATCATCATGTATCTTGCTATATCAAGGGCCACTATCCAAAACCGGACAGTCGCGCCTAACCGTCATTCGTGATTCCGAAGATGGTTTTCGTATTGCGGAGGAAGATCTGCGCTTGCGTGGTGGTGGTGAGCTACTAGGCACAAAACAAAGTGGTATACCAGAATTTTCGATAGCAAGATTGCCAGAGCATAACGAAATTCTGGCCGCGGCGCGTGATGATGCCCAACTCATATTGTCGCGAGATCCAACCCTCACATCCCAACGCGGCAAAGCTCTAAAAACCCTGCTCTATTTGTTCGAGCGTGATGCGGCCGCAAAGCTGCTTCGCTCAGGATAGCTTCTTAGTAGTTGGATTGGTTTCAGGTGCCAGCTTTTCGGCTTCATCCACAAGGTCTTTGAGGCCAACTTGATAGTCCGGCACCACCAGTCCTGCCGATATAACCATTTTGGCCGCATCTTCAACTTTCATCTCAAGTATTGTCACATCCTCACGTGGCACAAATAAAAGATATCCAGATGTTGGATTTGGCGTTGTTGGCAGGAAAATACTCAACATGCCCCCTTCAGAGGTGTTGCATTTTTCATGAATTTCACCGGTCGTATCTGTCGAAACAAAAACAATGGAATAGAGCCCACGCCTTGGATATTCAATAATGCCAACCTTTTGAAAACTGGTTTGGCTTTGGGATAACACCGTTTCAAATATCTGCTTGAGTGCCCCATACACGCCGCGCACAACGGGCATACGGCCAACTAACTGTTCTCCAAAACTGATAATCGTGCGACCAAACAGGTTAGCGACAAACGCACCCACAATGATCAATATGATGATCGAAAAAGCCACACCGATGCCTGGGACGGTGATATTATATGTTTCTGGCTGCCAGATTTTTGGCAAAAGCGGTTTGACCCAGCCGTCAACGAAGCTGATCAAGGTCCAGATGATATAGACCGTAATACTTACCGGCCCAACAACAATCAGGCCCGTAAAAAAATAGTTGCGCAGCTTGGCAATGATTCCAACTTTTTTGATGGGCAAATCTGTTGGTGCCAGCTTATGTAAACCTTGCGGTTCATCATTTTGCGGTGAGTTTTTATCGTTCATTGCCATTCCATATATTCTCGTTATCGCCCACAATCAAGCCCGTTAATGCCATCATATAACGTAAATTATCGGGCATGTTGAGTTTGTAATTGGCGAGAGGGATAATAATTCGTCAAAGCCTGTTGAAGCCAAAAGAGACGGGAATTTCAAGCAGACAGCCAAAAGCACTTATTCCGCAGCGATGGTCGTTCTAAACGCAGGTATCACCGGCTTCTTTTTGGTCTCGGGCTTGGAGGCCACTTTTGTTTGCTGGGCGGATGTTTTCTTTTTCTGACTACGCACAACAGTGTTGAACGCCGGGATTGGCGGTGCTGACTTCACAATTGCCGACTTTCTGGCAGGGCCTTGTACAGCTGCGACTGGACGGCCACCCGATTTAGCGAAGTCACTGCGGGCCTGTTTTTTGTGCCCCGTGCTCTCATAAGCAATCGCCCGTTGCCGATAGGCCAGTTTTTTCGATGCCCCGTCGAGCTTGTCGAGCCAAATAGCGCCAGTCAGATCGGCAATTGCAGCACTGTGGCGCTTTGTTCCATTATAGGCAAGACCACGTTTGTAAAGAGCTTGCGCCATCTGACGATCTGTTAGATCTCCGGCATTCATGGCTTTTGTGATGGTGCGGACGGCCACTTTGAATTTTTTGGCTGTGATCAGCTTGTCGGCCTTTTGTAAAAGCGCCGCTTCCGCCAATAGCGGAGCTGGTTCCAGCAAGAGCAATCCTGCCAGGAAAAAAGCAGTCAATTTTATATATCTAATTCCAGTTCCCATAAGCATCGCTTTGCCATCCTGTCATTTTTATCAGCAGGCCTGTCCAACAAGAACAATGATACGCGAAGACCCTTTCACTGGTCAAACAAAGGATTGGGGCAATACAACGACAAAGCAACGCTATGGCCGCATTTTAAGCGTTAATAGGTACATTAGTCGCCGATCGGGGTTACTCAACAGTCACAGATTTCGCCAGGTTTCGCGGTTGATCGACGTCAGTTCCCATGAAAACGGCGGTATGGTAGGCAAGTAACTGCACCGGAACAGCAAATAGCAGTGGATTGGTAAAACTGTGCGCCTTGGGCACAACAAAGCTTGCAACCGTGCTAAACGCGTCTGCAGCATCCTTGTCGTCGGTCAGCAGTATAATTTGCCCACCCCGCGCAGCAACCTCCTCCATATTGGACACGGTTTTTTCAAACAATTCATCTTTTGGCGCCACCACCACGACGGGCACGTCTTCATCAATCAAGGCGATGGGTCCATGCTTTAGCTCTCCGGCTGCATAGCCTTCGGCATGAATATAAGAAATTTCTTTCAGCTTGAGCGCCCCTTCAAGAGCAATCGGGTAGCTACTGCCCCGGCCCAGATAAAGCACATCGCGCTTATGGGCCAGATTAAGAGCTATTTTCTCAAACAAGTACTCGTTTTTGAGAACGCTAGAGATATGACGAGGCAGCTCAACCAACTGCGTCACGAGTTTAACCTCTTCCTCCTTGGAAATATGGCCGCGCTCACGTCCAGCTTTAATGGCGAGGCAGGCAAGAACGGTTAATTGACAGGTAAAGGCCTTTGTCGAAGCAACTCCGATTTCTGGTCCGGCCAAAGTTGGTAATACAGCATCTGATTCGCGGGCAATCGTTGATTCTTTGACATTCACAACTGCGGCCACATGCTGTTTTTGCTCGCGGCAATAACGCAATGTCGCCAAAGTATCAGCAGTTTCCCCAGATTGCGAAATGAACAAAGCCAATCCCCCTGGCTCCATGGGCGCTTCGCGGTAGCGCATTTCAGATGCCACATCAATTTCTACCGGAAGGCGCGCATACCGCTCGAACCAGTATTTTGCCACCAACCCGGCATAATATGCGGTACCGCAAGCAGATATGGTAATGCGCGGCAGTGTTTTGAAATCGATATCGAAATCTGGAATTTTCACGATGTTTTTGGAAAGATCAACATAGTGGCCAAGCGTATGGGCGATGACTTCGGGCTGTTGATGAATTTCTTTGGCCATGAAATGCCGATGATTGCCTTTATCAACCAGCATCGCGGAGGCAAACGATTTGGTGATTTTACGCTCAACTTCTTGTCCTGCTTCATCGAGAATTGTCGCCCCTGAGCGCGTCAAGATCACCCAGTCCCCATCTTCCATATAGGAGACGCGATCAGTGAAGGGCGCAAGGGCTATGGCATCTGACCCCAGATACATCTGGTCTTCTCCATAGCCAATGGCCAGAGGGCTGCCGCGACGGGCACCAATCATCAAGTCATCATAACCGCCAAAAATAACCGCAATGGCAAAGGCACCTTCGAGTTGTGCCAAAACGCCGTGCACGGCTTGCTCTGGAGCGTGCCCTGCGGCGAGTTCTTCGCTTATCAGGTGAACAATTACTTCAGTGTCCGTGTCGGATTCAAATCGCGCCCCTTCGCTTTCAAGCTTCTCTCGCAGTGCTTTGAAATTTTCGATGATGCCATTGTGAACAACAGCAACCTTATCGGTCATATGGGGATGTGCATTGCTTTCATTGGGTGCACCATGCGTGGCCCAGCGAGTATGGCCGATGCCCGCATGACCATTGAGAGGCGCTTCATTCAGACGCTTTTGCAAATTTTTGAGCTTGCCCTCGGCGCGAAGCCGTCCAAGCACCCCATTTTCGACCGTTGAAATACCGGCCGAATCATAGCCGCGATATTCAAGCCGTTTGAGCGCGTCGACGAGGTCATCCGCAACGGGCTGTGTCCCCAATATCCCCACAATACCGCACATCGGGAAGTCTCCTGTTTGATTTCATTGACTGCTTGAACGGTCTAAATGCAAAAGCCGTGCAAAACTGGCGCTTGAACCTAGATATTTCCATATCGGGCTGTTTTGACAAGTCACTTAAAGTTTCAAGCTATTTCGTTAACAATGCACAGCGCGAGTAATTGTACCGTAAAAAATATTACGAGTTTTCTTGCTTTCTGGATTTTACACTGGCGTTCATACGTCTGAATTTAATCGCCCAATCATCAATCTGGCGCTGCTTGGCGCGTGATACTGCCAGCGAATTCTCTGCCACATTACGCGTCACGACACTTCCTGACCCAACAAAGGCGCCGTCACCGATCTTGATGGGGGCCACCAACGCGCTATTAGAACCGATAAAGGCGTTTTCACCAATATCGGTGAAATGCTTGTTAAAGCCGTCATAATTGCACGTGATGGTACCTGCGCCGATATTGGCATTTTTGCCTATGCGGGCATCGCCGATATAGGTGAGATGAGAGACTTTGGCGCCCTCCTCTATCGTCGATTTCTTGATCTCTACGAAATTCCCGACCTTGGCATTTACACCGATCACCGCATCAGGGCGCAATCGTGCATAGGGACCAATGGCAGCTCCGCGACCGATCTGCGTCTGTTCAAAATGGCAAAAGGACTTAATATGCACTTGATCGGAAACCGTAACACCGGGGCCAAAAAATACGTTTGGTTCAATCAGCACGTCTTGGCCAATTTTCGTATCATAACTGAAATAGACACTATCTGGATCCAGCAATGTAGCGCCACCATCCATGATCTCGCGCCGCCGTTTTCGCTGATAGATCTTTTCAGCCATGGAAAGTTGTTCTCGCGAATTAACGCCCAACACTTCAAGTTCATCGCAGGTAACAATTGCCAACTCAAGACCATCTGATTTGGCAAGTTCAACCGTGTCGGTGAGATAATATTCGCCATTGGCATTGTCATTGTTAATACGCGCCAACAAATCAGGCAATTTATCGCTTTTGAAGCCAAAGACGCCAGAATTGCACAGTGTGATGGTGCGCTCGCTTTCGCTCGCGTCCTTATGTTCACGAATAGCGACAAGTGCCCCGTCAGGACTTTGTAAAAGCCGCCCATAGCCCGCAGGATCTTTGGCGTTAAAACCAAGGACGACAATATCTGCGCCCTCATCAAGCCGCACAGTTAGTTTTTGTAAAGTCTCAAGTGTCAAAAGCGGCGTATCCCCGTACAAAATAAGGATATTGCCATCATGCTGCGATATTGGATCAATGGCGCTCAAAACCGCATGTGCGGTACCAAGGCGTTCTTTTTGGATGACGGTTTGGGCTGGAATATGATCGGGAATGACATTATCGCCTTGTTCTTCCAGCTCGGGTCCAAGGACGACGATATTTTGTTTGTTGCCAAGCTCATTGGCCAATGACAGCACGTGAGCAAGCATCGAGCGCCCGCCAATGGGATGTAGAACCTTGGGAATAGAGGAACGCATGCGCGTCCCCATGCCAGCGGCCAGCGTAATGGTCAACAAGTCGGCTCTCATAAGCGTCATTTCCTCCGATATATATCTAAAACTGTTTATTGCACCTTGTGCGATGCGCCATAGCATTAATCAGCGTGTCTATTTGTGTCTCATGAACAAGGAGTTTATATTAAACAGAGCCTTTTTGTTTCTTTTGACATATTAAAACAAAAAAAACCATATAGCGTTATTATGGTAACCATTGCGTTGAGATTTATGCTTGTTATAGGTCTTGATATAGGTATATAAGGCGTTCTTCTTGGCCATCGACACGGCCTTTTAGACTAACAAAGACGGTTAAACAGACTTATCATGCCCCAAGTGAAAAAAAAGAGCTTCATTCAAAAGAATGGTCTGGTTGCAGTTTGGTCAATGGCCGGCTTCGTCGCCATGGGCTATATAGGATTTCTGGCAACAGGAACTGGTAGTCAGCGCTCAAACAGTACGATGATTGCGCAAAGTAACATGACCGGTTCGTCTGTCAGGACACCCGTGCAGCAAGAAGTAGCCGCCCTGCGCGCTCATGTTCAAGAATTGACCAGTCGCGAGAAAAAATTATCTCGCAAACTGTCAAATCTGGAAGAAGCGCTCGGCCCAAGCACTGCCGCGCTTCCAGGTCAACCCGCAGGGTTTGGCTTGGAAAACGACGGGCAAAATAGCAATGCATCCTATCCAGCCGCTAAACCGTCCCAAAAAGTGACCATTAACGTCCTGCCCTTGACTGCAGACGACAATGTCATGCAGCTTTCGGCGGATCCACAAAGTAAAAGCTATGGTGTTGATCTGGCCTCGGCTCGATCAATCGATTCTCTGGAACGTCACTGGAGAAATCTGAAAAAGAGTAATCCAGGTCTGCTAAAAGGTCTTAAGGCTCATTTTGCGGACAAAGGAACAGCTGATCTTCCTCTTTACACATTGATAGCCGGTCCATTTGAAAGAATGAGTGCTGCTGTCAGTCATTGTAAAAAAATGTCAATTGCCAATATTGATTGTCAGGAAACCAATTTCCAAAGTGGTATGGGAAGAATAACAACAGCGGGAAGATAGCGTTGCATTTTTCTTTGGATCAAAAAAAAGCGCTCATCATTATTTGATGAGCGCTTTTTTTGATCTGCCAAATAAAGCTAGGCCTTACAGGTCTTGATCCCGACGATTGAATATAGTGGGCACCAACCGATTAGCGCCGTGAAAAGCGGTACGACGCCAATCCAGGCGATATTGCCCAACGGCGAGCCAAGAGACATCCCTAACATGTCGGCCATCAAGCCACTAATGAGCGGTGTCATAGACAGCAAAACCAGACCGACAACGATACGTAGCGTACGATCAAAAGAACCTACATTTACCTTCATGATTTATTCTCCCTGAAATATTAGTGCAGCTTGAATGACATGATGTCATTCGTCACTGATTGTATTCACCTTATGCAATCACCCGTTTTAAGTCGGTGACTTAGTCACAAAATAATAAAATGACATGAACCAATGGCAAACTTTTCTTGTTAGCCCAATCATGAACTGTCTTTGAAATTTGTGAGGCTGTTCTTCAAGATGATATTGATTTTTCCGCGTTCAAGAACGATCAGTCCATTTTCTTCCCAGCGTTTTAACAAACGCGAAATGACTTCGCGCGCAGATCCCAGATCAGTCGCCAGAAATTGATGGGTACAAGGGACAATCCCCAACCCATTATCCAATTCCAGCAAGCGGGCAGCCAAGCGCGATTCTAGCGGTCGAAAAGCGACATCCTCCAACACCTTGACCAAATCAATAAAGCGCTCAGAATAATCGCCAATTATCGCATTTCTAAATTCTGGCGAACTCGCCATCAGCTCTTGGAAAAGCGGCAAGCCAATGGCGTAGCCCTCCAGTGATTGTTCAACTATACCCTCGCCGCTATAGGGGGTATGGCTTAAAAGGCAGGATACCGTCATGACGCAAGCTTCGCCTGGCCCTACTCGGTAAAGAACTATTTCACGACCGCTTAAGGCAACGATTTGCACTCTGATGGAGCCTTGCGTTAGCAGATAAAACAGCTCACAGCTCTTTCCTGGATCGAAAACTCTTGCCCCTTGTGGAGCAGTAACAAAAATGCCTTTAGTCGCCACGAGCTTGTTGGCTTCAGCGTCAAGCCCGGGTATCTGAATAAGATTTTGAACCATCAGACAGCACCTTCCGAAGGGATCTAATGCACAATCACCGTGTCTGATTTACGATGTAAAGGTATCACAAGTCGAAACATCACCGCGCGCAAATCCCCTTTTAAACCAGCTCACTCGCTGCTTGGAGGAGCCATGCGTAAAGCTGTCAGGTACGACATATCCCGTTGTGCGTTTTTGAATCTTGTCGTCGCCAATAGCATTTGCCGCATTGAGAGCTTCCTCAAGATCGCCGCGTTCGAGAATATTTTTGGCACGATCAGCCCGCTTCGCCCAGACACCGGCCATACAATCAGCCTGTAATTCCATGCGAACCTGAATAGCGTTCGATTTTGTACTCTTTTGACCATGACGCATCTTGTACTTCTGGACCTTGTCGGTTATCCCCAGCAAAGTCTGCACGTGATGTCCGATTTCATGAGCAATCACATAGGCTTGCGCGAAGTCCCCCGAGGCTCCGAACTTTCTGGAGAGCTCTTTATAAAACGCCGTATCGATGTAGACTTTCTGATCGCTTGGACAATAAAACGGTCCCATCTGACGCATACCCACGCCGCAAGCGGTTCTTGTTGAACCCGAAAACATCACCATTTTGGGTTCTCTATAGGTACGTCCCATACGGTCAAAAATGTTCGTCCAGACATCTTCTGTATCGGCAAGTACAACAGACAAGAACCCGCGCATCTCATCACTGACCCCGTTTTTTTCGTTTCTTGATCCATACCTGTCTTCCATGCCACCGCGAGGAATGCCAGCATTTCGCCTTGCGCGCCCTTGATCGGGTGTAATGCGCCTATTCGTAGCATTATCGGGCATGCGCGGGAGTTCGATACCTGGAAAACCGTTACCGCCACCACCGCCACCAAGAATCAATTTACCAAATTTAGGGAAAAAGATCATAATGCCGACGACGATTATGATACCCATAATGCCCATGCCACCACCACGACGTGCGCCTCTGCCACCTGGGAACGGAAAGCGAAGCCCACCCCCACCGCCTTGACCGCGCCGATCTTCCACATTGTCGCTCTTGCGACGACCTTTCCAACGCATGTGTTCACTCTCTCATTTATCGTTTCGCTGCTTGTCGTGTGAAAAACCATTCGCACACGGCTCTTCAATAAGTTTATACATCCTGCTCGCCAGCAAGGCCATTCCCCAACCTCTTGCGAAGTCCAGAAAATGAGATTATCGCCAAGAATAGTAATAATTTCCAATTAGGTTGATAATCATCTGGATAATTATTGCCTTTTCTGGCAAGGAAGGCCATTAAATTCAATCAAACAAGATAGATTAGCGTGATTGGTGATGCTGTTTCATTTCTAAAAGACAATGTCTTCGTCATTTAATCATTTGGTCCCGTAGCTCAGTTGGATAGAGCAGGAGCCTTCTAAGCTCAAGGTCGGAGGTTCGAATCCTCCCGGGATCACCATATTCAGTCAAATAGCATCTATGCCAAAAACACATAGGGGTCCTCCAGTAATTCTGGAGGACCCCGGTTCGTTATGATCTGGATCTCTAGCGTCTATTCGACGACATGCAGTTTTGCGTCAACATCACCTTTTTGGCGTTTGGCCAGCAGCTTGTTTAGCGCGCTGATATAAGCCCTTGCAGACGCGACCATTGTGTCCTGGTCGGCGCTTCGTCCCGTTACAGTCCTGCCATCTTCTGACAGACGGACCATGACCTCCGCTTGCGCGTCAGTCCCCGCGGTAACAGCGCTCACCTCATAGAGGGCCAATCGGGCATTATGATTGACGATTTCTCTGATAGCATTGAAAATACTGTCGACAGGGCCCTCACCCGTTGCTTCGCGAGTTTCATGATGTCCCTCGACTTCAAGTGTGATGGTGGCTTTTTGCGGACCGCCAGTGCCGGCAATCACAGTCAGCGCCACAACCTTGATATTTTCGTTGGCCTTTGACACCTGATCATCTACCAAAGCTTCAATATCTTCGTCAAAGACATGTTTCTTGTGATCAGCCAGGTCTTTAAATCGCTTGAAGGCATCTTGAAAATCATTGTCAGCCAACTCGTAGCCCAGATCCTTGAGTTTTTCTTTGAAGGCGTGGCGCCCCGAATGTTTCCCCATCACCAACGAACTTTCTTTCAGGCCGACACTTTCGGGTGTCATGATTTCGTAGGTCTGCGTATTTTTGAGCATGCCGTCTTGATGAATACCGCTTTCATGGGCAAAGGCATTTTTCCCAACGATAGCCTTGTTTGACTGCACAGGAAAAGCCGTCACCGCTGATACCAATTTTGAGGCGCGCGTAATAAAGGTCGGGTCAATATTGGTCCAGAAGGGCAAGACGTCATTGCGCGTATTAATCGCCATAACAATTTCTTCAAGGGCAGCGTTGCCTGCTCGTTCCCCCAAGCCGTTGATTGTGCACTCTACCTGGCGGGCACCTGCACGCACCCCGGCAAGTGAGTTGGCAACGCCCATGCCCAGATCATCATGGCAATGGGTGGAAAATATTACTTTGTCTGCACCTTCAACACGCTCGCGCAGCATCTTGATCAGCGCGAACATTTCTTCAGGCACCGTATAACCCACTGTGTCAGGGATGTTGATGGTGCCAGCACCCGCCTTGATCGCAGCTTCTACACAGCGGCACAAGAAGTCGTGTTCTGTGCGGGTTGCGTCTTCTGCCGACCATTCAACATTGTCGGTATAAGTACGTGCATGCGTGACACTGCTGGTGACCATTTCAAGCACTTCATCGGCATGCATTTGCAACTTGTATTTCATATGCACGGGAGACGTGGAGATAAAGGTATGGATACGGGGATTGATCGCATCACGCAGAGCCTGCCCGGCACGATCAATATCCTTGATCGAGGCACGGGCCAATCCACAAACCGAAGCGGATTTGACGGTTTTTGCGACCTGCCGAACCGATTCGAAATCACCAGGTGAGGCAATTGGAAAACCGGCCTCAATAATATCCACGCCCATCTGATCGAGAATTTGGGCAACTTGTATCTTTTCTTCCAATGACATGGAAGCCCCTGGCGATTGTTCGCCATCGCGCAAGGTTGTATCAAAAATGATCACGCGATCAGCATCAGCCTTACCGGTTTTGACGGGTTTGATATCAGTTTTATTTTGTCCCATAAGAAGTGGTCCTTGTTCACGGCCTCGCATAAGTATACGATGGCGCGTTAATTTCGCAATGTTTATGAAGAGTTACCCCTAAAGCATGCGCCCGCAAACGGACCGCCCCTGCTTAGGGGTTCATAAGGCGTAGGACCAGGGAAAGTGTGTTCCCAACGGTTTCAGGAGCAAATAACAGGCTAGCAAGTAACAGCAAAAAGAGCGCAGAAGCGCCCTCTTCCAGCAATGTGCTGAATCGAGCGGTCTCGATAGACGCTGTATTTCGATTGCTCATCTGTTTCGCCATGTTCGTTATTTTAAAAAACTTCCCTTAGCTACATCTATTTGATCTTAATTTTAATAAGGTCTCGTAAATCATACCAACCGAATAGAATTTATACTTAACAATTCGTTTAGACAACAATCCCAGCCGATTTGCAAGACCTGTTGAAAAATTGCATTTATGCAACCCAATTTGGTGTTGCAAACTTTAGGCGAGCAACGGCCAATAGAGGGACGCAAACAGCATGAGAATAAGGGTCGACATGGCAACCATGCGTATGCCCACAAGCAAAAAGTCTGTGGTTTTCAGATAACCCGATGAATAAACAATGGTACAAGCCGGTGTGCCGATGACAGTCAGATATGCAAAAGCAGACGAGACGGCCGTGATGAAACCGATGATTATCGGGCTCTCACCAGCAGATTGCGCCAATTGCAGGACGATGGGGCCAAGCACAGCAACGGCTGCGCCATTTGACATCGTGTTCGTAACAGCCGTTGTCAGTGCTGATATCGCTACCCACAGCGGAATACCCTGATCGACACCAATCGGTGTCAGCATATCTTTGAAGCTGATCGCAATCCAGGACGCGGCGCCTGTGTCTTTCATTTGCACGCCAAGCGATATAGCCGCAGCGTAAAGCAACACGACCCCCCAGTTGACGCCATTATTGACATCATTCCAGTGCACCAGTCCAATGATCAAGAAAGCCGCAGCGCCAGCGATGGCAACAGTGCCAAGGCCTATCGTGTCAGAAAACATCACCCAGCCGATGAAGGTCAGAAAAAATACAGCAATGGCAACCCAGTCACCCTGTTTCATAGGACCTTCTTCAACAATCTGCTGGCGAAGTTTTACAACCGCTCGCGACAGATTGGAATATTCAGGTTTGAACGTATAGAGCAAGATCATCGTCACAAATGGCAGTTGCGCCAGGAAAACGGGATAGCAATAGACGATCCAGGTGATGTAATCGATGATATATTTGCGGGTCTCGGGATTAGTTGGATCAAAGAAAAACTCTTTCCAATAGCCAATCATGATGGCATTACGTGCGCCGCCGGAAGGGGTGCCAATACCAGCGACGGAACAGCCATAAGAGATCGAAAACAACAGCACAGCTGCGAGGTTTCGCACAGCTTTTGGATCATCTGATGTAAGTGTAATAAGGGTAATCGCCACCGGCAGCATCATGGCTGCAACAGTGTGTTCGCCAATGACGGAAGCCAAAACACCAGAGACCACGGATATACCAACTGCGATATTAGCGGTTTTGGTGCCCGTGACCTTGACGATCAAAAAGGCAATGCGCTTGTCCAGTTTTTGTTTGACAACGGCAACCGCCAGCATCAAAGAACCCATTATAAACAACACACTATCGCTCATCAAGGATTTGGCGACGGTTGTTGAGTCTGTGCCCAGTAACATTACCTGCCCGACGATAATAAGCAGAGCAACTGTTGGCAGGGGAATAGGTTCAGTGACAAACAAAATAACAGCCATTACAGACATGGCCATGACGATTTGACCGTCAGCAGAAAGGCCAGAAACCTGCGGCATGTTGATGATGATCGCGCCAACAATCATTGAGATGAAAAACCATCTTTTTTCGCGAAAGAAGAAACCAAGACTTCGCAGGGCCGGAAGCCGACCAACATAGTGGCTCGTCCCCCTGCCCATATCGCTGACATTATGGGCGGCATGCTTGGCAACTTCGGCTGCTTCATGCGCTAAATGTTTGGCCTCGGCATTTGCTCGCTTGGCAATTTCCTTGACGCTGTTTTTTATTTTATCGGAACCTTTTGACATGTGCCGCTGTACTTCCGTAATAGCAAGATGGCAATATATCTGGATTCAAAATGATTTCCAGAGATCTAACTAGATTTTGATTGTTTTTTAGACCTGTTTAGCACACTACAGCCAAGAGAACACAGGCCAAAACCGCACAGGTAATATGGTAGACAATCTTAAAACAATAAAATTGCTCGAAAGGCAAACAATTTCCACCTCCTGGTGGATATGTTCATTAAGGAAATCATGGATCACAATCGTAGAGTACACATCATTGGAGCAGGTCTTGCCGGTTCCGAAGCTGCCTGGCAACTGGCGAATGCGGGGGTCAGTGTCGCGCTGCATGAGATGCGCCCGCTTATAACGACGCAGGCTCATCAAGGCGATGGCTGCGCGGAGCTGGTATGCTCCAATTCTTTTCGCTCCGATGATCACAACCAGAATGCAGTTGGTGTCATCCATCAAGAAATGCGGCTTGCAGGGTCTTTGATAATGGAAGCGGCGGATGCCACAAAACTCCCTGCAGGCGGCGCCTTGGCCGTCGACCGTAACCAGTTTTCCCAATATGTAAGCAGCAAGCTGGCTGGCCATGATTTGATTGATTTGCAGCGCGGCGAAATATCCCAAATTCCTGTCAATGAAGCCGCCTCCACCATCATCGCCAGCGGTCCTTTGACTTCGGACAAGCTTGGCGCGGCAATCGGCGAGCTGACTGGCCAGGACGAATTAGCCTTTTTCGATGCCATCGCCCCTATCATTCACAAAGACAGCATTGATTTTGACAAAGTCTGGTTTCAATCACGATATGACAAAAAAGGTCCTGGAGGCACTGGCGCCGACTATATCAATTGCGCGCTTGATAAAGAACAGTACGAAACATTTATTGCTGATCTGGTTGATGGCGAAAAAACCGATTTTAAAGAATGGGAGAAAAGCACTCCTTATTTCGAGGGTTGTCTGCCCATTGAGGTCATGGCCGAGCGCGGTGCCGAGACTTTGCGCTTTGGTCCCATGAAGCCTGTGGGCCTGACCAATCCTCATGATCCAGATGTGAAACCCCACGCCATTATTCAACTCCGCCAGGACAATGCTCTTGGCACGCTTTGGAATATGGTCGGGTTTCAGACCAAGCTGATCTATGGCGAGCAAACGCGCATATTCCGGAAAATTCCTGGACTTGAGAATGCTGTGTTCGCGCGCCTTGGCGGCCTGCACAGGAATACATTTCTGAACAGCCCCAAATTGCTAGATCAATCCCTTCGATTAATCACAGAACCGCGCATACGCTTTGCTGGTCAGATCACCGGCGTTGAGGGATATGTCGAGTCTGCTGCCATGGGCTTGCTTGCCGGGCGTTTTGCCGCCCATGAAGTGCAGCAAGGCGAGACAAGCGGCCAACTCTCTCCGCCTCCAAAAACAAGCGCCCACGGTGCGTTGATTGAACATATCACGGGTGGCCATCTTATCGCAAAACGCAGTTTTCAACCGATGAACGTCAATTTTGGACTATTTCCAGCTGTCGAAATTCCGACCCATGACGAGGACGGCAAAAAGATCAAGGGTAAGCAAAAGAGTATCGCCCGCAAGCTCGCCAACAGCCAACGCGCTCTCAAGGATTTTGCGCAATGGCTTGCTCACTGAGCTGGATTGTTATTTGCCATATTTGCGCAGGATTTTGCGCGCTTTCTTTACAACAGCATCGGCTATTACAGCATGGCCTTCTGCCGTTGGGTGAAAGGAACCTGAATAGGTGCCTGCCATCACAACCTGAAACCATTTCGTCCGCTTGTGTCGCATCAAGCCATTCGAAACGGCCCCGCTGGTATGGTAGTGGCCGGTCATGTAAGCATCATTGGGTGTCCGAAACCAGCGCTGACGGCTGGCATAGGGCAAATACTCGCTTGGCTGATAGCTTGACCATTCCTTGTCGGCATAGCGAGGCAGATCCATTTGTTCGGCGATCAACTCAGGGTTATCTGGATTCACGGCACAAAAGCCGTGTGATGCGAACTGATCGCGGTGTTCATCAACAAATGTCCAACCGTGTGCTCGTGATGATGTTTTCATCAAATTAAACAGCTCATCGGCAAAATCTGACGCTTCCTTGAGCTTGCTGTTCACCACGGAGAAATCAGGATATAAAGACATACCCGCATTCCCTGAGGGACAAAGGCTAGCGCCATCTTCTGTTCGCTCCATACGGGGATAGGCCGACAGAATGATCCGGTCTGACTGTTTCCACGGAATTTTCAACATATAGTGGAAGGCCTTGTTGAGAGCCTTATAGCGGGTTTTCAAAACACCTAGCGCCTTGCGAGCCTCCTTTGGACCATAAACGCCTCCCAGCCAGCCACCAACTTTTTTCAACAAGCTTTTATCCTGCATGATGGCGTTTGCAACAAGGCTGGAGAAACCAACATCATTGCCACCGATAGATACCAGCAGCAGATCAATCTTGCGGCGCGGTTTGTAGCATTTATTCAGAACCATATTTTGTAATTCTGGCAGTTTGCCAAGCTGCGTATAGCCAGACGTATAATCCTTGGGAGTGCTTGTCCCTTTGCCACATAATTCTTCGGAGACATAGCTCAGTTGAGGAAGCTGGGGTGGATGCTTATCCCATTCATTACCTTTATAACGCAAAAACAGTCCAATCGTTATTTCCGATCCCGAACAGGCAAAACCCGCAAATGTCACAGCGCGGTGGGGGTCATCAATGGCAAGCTGCAAAGCTGTACGTAATTGATAGGAGTATAGCGAGCGATGACAGGCGCGGCTTTGCCATCTTGCGGCTTCTCGCAAAAACGCGGCATCCCCCACTTTTTCCCAGTCCCCCCGCCGTGTTGGATATCCTTTCATGGGGCGCTTATTTGGATCAAGACCATAATCAGCCGATTGGTCATCGGTAAATTTCACAGGATCGTCCGGATTGCCTTCACCTGAGCCAAAGCTATCGCCTAACCCGACGATAAAAATATCGATTACGCGAACATGCTTGTTGGCTTTTTTGATGCCATTGATAGAGACATGAACGCGTCCCCCTTTGGGAAAAGGAATGTCAAATCCGACCTCATCGCCACACAGTGCAGCCTGACGGTGCACCCTACCGCGTCTTGACCCTTTACCACCGGCAATGAAGACCCATTCACACCGATCAGTCGGCACAAAGGAACCCGTATAGCGAATCAATACCTTGTGAATTTTCGGATTGATATAATCCACGCCCTTGCCACGGCAGAAGCGATATCTGTTGCGCGTATTATCCCAGCAGGTTTGCGTAAAAATTTCTTCCGCCCAGCCGCCCTGATTATTTTCAGCGAGCTTGCGCTCCATCGATAAAACCGGTGTTTTTTTCTCTTCGTCACTTAACGAGCGATAGAGATCAATCTGCGCTTTGCTATGCTCTGGATTGAGAAACAGTCGAAACGAATTCTCTACCCGCCAGTCGATTGATCCATTTGCTTTGGCTAAAGTCCCGCCAGAGCCCGCAATAATCATTATCAAGGAAGCGGTAATCAGTGTTAATAGGCGCAAGGTCATATTTACGATCCGGTGCGTGATAGCAGCAAGATACGCGCTGCACGATATTTATCGAAAACCCTTTCGGGCTACCTGCCACAATATCCATGCTTTGCGAGCAGGATGCAGGTCAATTGACTGGCTCTGTCCTTTGTCTGACGACTGATATAGGTCCAAATATGGCGGCACAAGGGCAAGTGGCAAAACCGCAGCTCTCAAACCGGGAGCAAGAGCCAACAAGTCGGTTTTGACCTCTGCATAAGCACAGATTGCCTGTTGATAATAATCACGAATATCTTCACTATTCTCATCCACTTGATGCCCATTAACACACAACCAGAGCGCTCCCCCATAAGCCATCCCGCATTGATGAAAGAGCGATGTTTCCAATTGATCATTACCACCGACCAGATAGCCCGAAGCGAGCTTGAATAAAACAGCCTGGCGCTCACAATACCCCTCCCATAATATGGCCGGCGAAACCTCCATATCGAGATATTTTTCATGTATGACAATAAGGTCTTCAAGAGATTCAAACAATGGTCGGTTAGCTTTGAACGTAGCGATTATATCGCTGGCTAACCTATGTCCTGAACCTTCATGCTCAAACAATGCTTCGCGCCAAAACTGAGTTCTGATACGTTGTAACAATGGCTCGGACGTTTGATAACGTATTTTTGCCAGCTCGGCATCAAGGGCGCAAAGCTGCAGCAAGCCTTGGCGCTTTTTACCAGGAGCAAAGCGCGCACTTAAGGCGCGATTAAAATCGGTTTGGAATACATCTTGTGTCGTTCGAGACTTGTTCATGATGGCCGCTAAATAGAGATCAGAGCGGCAGCGACACGCCGATCTTCAGAAACCAGCACATTGAAAGTTCGGCAAGCAGCACCGGTATCCATGACTTCCAGCGCAATGTTTTTTTCAATGAACAATTTGCGCAGCTCGCCTGACGGGAATTGCTGTTTTGCACCGGTCCCCAGTAATACTATCTCGATGCTATTTTGCTGCGCAAAAATAGGATCAAACAAATCAGCTTTAATATCGCTGGGCTCATCAGCCTTGAATAACTGTGCACCGGTTGGCAGGATAAGGATTGATCCCTCAAAGCGCCCATCGCTTAGCCGGAAGCCATTGTCTCCATAAGCCTCGATGAGCCGTTGTCCAGCAAATCTAATATCTTGTAATTGCATAATATCGTCCAGACTTTATTGCCTGGCTAAAAAGTAGCACTTAGTTGGCATCCGCGCCACTTTTGCGGGTCACATTGCCACTCCAGTCACGGCTGATATCCAGTGCTTGCAATATGGGTGATGCGATAAAGATAGAAGAGTAAGTCCCAACAACCACGCCCCAGATCATAGCAAATGTAAATCCGCGAATGACTTCGCCGCCAAACACATAAAGGGAAACCAAAGCCAATAAGGTGGTGACAGACGTTAATATTGTGCGGGACAAAGTCTGGTTGAGTGATATGTCAAGAAGCTCTATCACCTGCATCTTTTTGTATTTCCGTAGATTTTCGCGAATACGGTCAAAAACCACAACCGTGTCATTCAAAGAGTACCCAACAATGGTCAAAATGGCAGCAACAATTGGCAGCCCAAATTCGATTTGAAAAAGGGAAAACACACCTATCGTCAACAAAACATCATGGACAAGCGCAGCCACAGCTCCAAGCGCAAACTGCCACTCAAACCGGAACCAAATATACAGCAAAACAGCCAGAATTGCCGCGACAACCGCAATGATGCCGGATTCAATCAATTCGCCCTGCACCGTAGGGCCGACAACTTCCGTGCTTCGGTATATAACTTTGTCACCGAGTTGTTGCTTGAGTTTATTCAAGGCAAGTTGCTGAGCCTTGTCACCGCCAGGCTGTAATTCGACGCGAATCATCGCGCAACTATCATCAGCGCAGGCAGACTGACCAGACAAATCCTTGACGGCCTGGATTTGCACATCACCCAGATTAAGGGCCCTCGACTGATTACGCAGCCACTTGATATCGATAGCACCTGTCTTGGACTTTACTTCAAGAATAGAACCACCGCGAAAATCAATGCCAAGATTAAGCCCTTGCGTGAAAAACAGCATCAAGGATGCTGCAACACCAATGGTTGAAAGAGCAATTGCAATAAAGCGCCACGATAGAAAAGGTATCTTCGTGTTATAGGGTATAAATTCAAGACCCTTCATTGTGTCACCTTGCTTCCATTGTTTACCAGACCGGCTTAGGCCATATCTGGACAAGGCATTAAGCCCCTAAATTTCAATATTTAAGCGAATTGGTCCGCCTCTAAAGAGGCAATACCAATCCCTTCGATTTCTTTTTTTGTAGCCAGAAAGTAATTATCAGGCGGGTCAGTACAAAGGCCGTAAATACCGATGTCAAAATGCCGATTGATAGCGTAACTGCGAAGCCCCGAACCGGACCAGAACCCAGCATAAACAGAATAAATGCTGCAATAAACGTCGTTATGTTAGCGTCCAATATGGTGCCAAAAGCTCGTGAATAGCCGGTGTCGATGGCGTTGATGGCGGTTTTTCCGGCTCGTAATTCTTCCTTGATGCGCTCATAAATAAGCACATTCGCATCCACCGCCATTCCAACAGTGAGCACGATCCCTGCGATACCTGGCAATGTCAGCGTAGCTTGCAGGATCGATAAGACGGCTACCAGCATAAACAGATTTACCAGCAGAGCCACAACAGCAAAGGCCCCAAACAAGCCGTAAACGATCAAAGTAAAAATCACGACACCAGCCAAGCCGATAATCGAGGCCAGTTTGCCAGCTGCAACACTATCGGCACCAAGCGATGCGCCAACCGAGCGTTCTTCAATGATAGACAATGTGGCAGGCAATGCACCAGATCGCAGCAGGATCGACAGCTCATTGACGCCATCAATGGTAAAGTTGCCCGAGATCTGACCACTACCGCCTAAAATCGGTTCGCGAATAACCGGGGCCGATATGACATGTACGTCGCGCTTTTTGGTCAGCTCATCAATGCCATTATCGATGACTATCGCAAACGGCTCTCCAACGTGGGATTTGGTATATTTGCCAAAGCGGCGCGCCCCTGCTGAATTAAAACGAAAGCTGACAATGGGTTCATTGGTTTGCTGATCAAAACCAGGCTGTGCATCTACAAGGTCTTCACCAGCTACAATCGGGCGCTTGACCAGTAAGTAGGCTGTGGCAAAGGTGTCCGTTGGGTCCGCATCAACGATAACCGTTCCAGCGGGACGGCCTGAGCGTCTGGCTTCTTCAGCTGTTTTGTCAGTCCGCACTTGATGGAAGGACAATTTACCGGTTTTACCGATCAAATCTTTTAGTTTCTTTGGATCATCAAATCCCGGCACCTGTACGAGGATACGCGTACGACCCTGCCGCTGGATATTGGGTTCTGTGGTACCCAATTGGTCAATACGACGTCTGATCGTTTCAATAGAGGTACCAATAGCGCTATCTATGCGTTGATTAAGAGCTTCAACCGTTGGCTTTAAAATGATGATGCCTTTTTCACCGCGCTCAACGACCAAGTCGGTTGTACCAGATCCGGTAAAGACATTTCCTTGCAAACTTTGAATGAGGGTTTTCAGTAATGTCAAAGCACCGTCATACTGTTCGGGTTTTCTGATACGGACTTGAACAAGGCCCTGTGCTTTTTTTGTGACCATATTTGAATAGGCAATACGCGGACGCGCCGAACGTAATTTCGACAGAGCATCGCCGCGAATGGTGTCGAGCCATGATTCCTTGATCTCATTGGAGTTCATCTCCAACAAAAGATGCGATCCACCTTGAAGATCGAGCCCCAGATGAAGGCTCTTGTTGGGGAGCGGATCAGACCAGCTTTGCATCTTTGAAACAAGGTTTGGCATGGCAAAGGCAATACCTAGCACCGACAATAACAAGATCATTATTGTTTGCCATCTGGAGAAATGAAGCATAGTCCGTATGTCCCAATAATTTCAATTCTAGCAACGATCAATCATTCACATTGTCAACGACAAAAAGAGTGAGCAAAAGAGCTAACTTTTATCGTCAACTGGTTTTCCCTTGGTGCGCACCTCGGAAATCGTGCCACGCACGACTTTTACGCGCACATCGGTAGCCAGTTCAACCAGCAGATCATTGTCATTGGTGATTTTCACCACCTTACCGATCAGACCACCCGCGGTTACCACAGTATCGCCTCTGGTCAGCGCATTGACCATTTCCTGATGCTGCTTGATCCTCTTTTGCTGAGGGCGGATAATCAGAAAATACATGATGGCAAATATGGCGATAAACGGCAGGATCTGCAACAAGGCGTTGCCTCCTCCTCCACCAGCGGCTTGCGCATATGCGGGAGTAATGAACATGTGGTTCCCCATTTCGTCTTGGTCTAATTACAAATTGCTCGGCAAAAGCCTTCATGACACGGCTTTTGACAGATGTCACGCTTGTATTTTGTCAAATATGACTATACTGCATGCCAAAGCAGTTCAACCCCTATGGATATATCTACCCATGAGTGATCCAACCCATATTATTCCGTTTCTGGAGAGAATCGCAAAGGCCCTGGAGCGCTTCCATCCACCACTTTTTGATCCTCCTTCCCTCGCAGCCAATGATGCATATGTATGGGAAGCAAAGAGCGCCCATTTCGCGGCCATTGACCAAGTAAATGTGCTTGATCTCTCGCTTCTTCAAGGGATAGAACTGCAAAAATCCACACTTCTTGCCAACAGCTTGCAATTTGCCAACGGCTTTGCCGCTAATAACGCGCTTCTATGGGGGGCAAGAGGTATGGGCAAAAGCTCTTTGATCAAGGCCATCCATAAAACTGTTACTGAACAGGGTCTACCGCTTAAATTGATTGAAATCCACCGAGAAGACATAGATAGCCTGCCGCAATGCCTGCAATTGATCAAAGAGTGCGACGAACGTGTCATATTATTTTGTGATGATCTCTCATTTGAACCCAATGACGCCAGCTACAAAAGCCTGAAAGCCGTATTAGAAGGGGGACTCGAAGGGCGACCACAGAATACTCTTTTTTATGCTACCTCAAATAGACGCCACCTGATGCCACGCGACATGATGGAGAACGAAAGATCTACAGCCATCAACCCCTCTGAAGCAGTCGAAGAAAAAATCTCACTGTCGGACCGCTTCGGCTTGTGGGTTGGGTTTCACAATTGCTCGCAAAAGACATATCTCGAAATGATTGATCAATATGTGGGCTACTACAAGCTGGACATTGATAAGGCCTCCCTCAAATCGGAAGCTATTGAATGGTCGGCCACACGCGGCTCCCGTTCCGGGCGCGTCGCATGGCAGTTTATTCAAGACCTTGCTGGACGACAAAAAAAGCGGCTTGGAACATAAGTTCCAGGCCGCTTTTAATAATTATCGTGATTTGATCGTGTCCAAGAATCAGGTGCCAGCCATGAATCTGGTTGGGTCAACAGGTTTTGAGCCTTTACGTAGCTCAAAATGCACCTGTGGTACTTCAACTGAACCACTTGTACCGGCACGCGCTATGATCTGGCCGCGCTTGATTTTTTCGCCGCGCTTGACCATCAACTTGTCATTATGTGCGTAAGCACTCACCCAGTCGTTGGAGTGGCGGATCAGCACAAGATTGCCATATCCCTCCAGCTCGCTGCCAGCATAGGCAACCACACCAGATTCGGCAGCTTTTACCTTAGTGCCGTTTGGAACAGCAAGATTGATCCCGTCATTATGAGTACCATCGGTACGTGGACCAAACTTACCAATGATACGCCCGCGTACAGGCCATCTGAAAGCAGTACTGACAGCGCCCGTTTTAGTGGATTTCTTCATTGCGACGGATTGCTGCTTCTTTGCTACTGTCGACCGTGACTTTTTGGGTGCGCCAAGGTTGATTGTCTGGGTTTTTACTTTGCGAACTTTCAATGCAGATTTATGCTTTGGCGCGATCGCGGTTAGCCTTTTCATCTTGCGCACCGGGTTTGCTCGTGTTGGTAAAATCAGCACCTCGCCAGCGCGAATACTTCCTGGATCAGTGATGCCGTTCACATCTGCAAGTTTGGCGCTGCTGACGCCGTGTTTTCTTGCAATGCTTTGAAAACTCTCGCCGGGGCGTACTGTATAGGTACCGCTGGTTCTGGCTTTCACTTTTGTTGCAGCAACAGCTAGATTGGCGCTCTGGGCATTTTCTTTTGCACCACCTGGTACTTTGAGCCGTTGCCCGGCGGTTAAATTTGAATCAGCCAAACCGTTCAGTTCCATGAGCTCTACTACAGAGATATTGTGACGACGGCCAATAGAATACAGCGTATCACCAGCCGAAACAGTTACTCTTGATGAGCCATCGGGCGTGCTATTGCTTGCTCCCACTGGCCTCTTGTTCGCAACAATATTCTGGCCAGCACGTGGCTTGGTATTTGGTTGTGAATTATAATTATAACCGCGTGGTTCAGACGGCAGGAATGAGCGCCGGGCTTCGACAATCGGTTTCATTGGGGCCGCATCATACCTCGAAGGTCTGGTTGTATCAGCTCTCACATTGCGTGGTTTTTGCTCACCAACGCTGTATGCGGGTGCCCTATTAACGGCACCATAACGAGCCGCACGCACTTCAGGAGCTGCTGTTTGGGGGGGCAGATAAGAGCTGCGCGTATTATAATTTGTAGAAGTTCCAGCCACAGAGCTGGCACCACGGTCATTTTCAAATCCGGCCAAACTACTATCGTTTGAATATCGTGTGAGATCGTTGGCGCTAGGCTCGATTGTCGGGGCCAGCGGAAGCGAGGAGGTCGAGGAATCCTTGTCATCCGTGGAAGACAAGCCAAACATTGGAAAATCAAATCGAGACACACCGCTGCTGCACGATGCAAGAAACATTGATCCCAACATGATTGATAAAACAGGAATGACGCGTTTTTGTACTAACTCTTTAAACATGAGACTGTCCATTTTACTCACCTATAACAGAGTTAAATTTAGGCGATTAAATATTAACGCAACGTTAATGGAATCGCTTATGAAAAAAAATTCGTGAATTGGTCATACGCATTAATGACATAAAGTATGAATTGCTTGTGGCACAGGGAGGGCACAAATCGGGCGATTTTGTGAGGTTCGTCTTTATGCACACGAAATAGGTGCCTAATCCATGTTTTCGTTGCAGCGCACCAGTGGTACAAATTGTACAGGCAAGGTCTGCTCACGCTCAAAACCGCTATTTGTTCGATCAACTATCGTGATTTTCTGGCTGTCTCGACTATCCCCAACCGGCATGACCAAACGCCCGCCCAAAGCCAATTGCTCCAGCAGTGGCGAGGGTATCTCTGGAGCGGCGGCCGTGACAACAATACGGTCGAACGGAGCCTGTTCTGGCCATCCTTCAAAACCATCTCCTACTTTGGTGACGATATTATCAAGCTCAAGATCATCGAACTTTTGCTGCGCGCTATTGTGCAATTCCCGATGTGCTTCAATCGTAAATACCCGCCGTCCCAGATGAGACAATACAGCCGTTTGGTACCCCGAACCCGTGCCGATTTCCAATATTTTTTGGGCTTTATCAACGGCCAGTACTTCGCTCATATACGCAACAATATAGGGTTGCGATATAGTTTGCCCGCAGTCGATTGGCAGGGCTATGTCGTAATAGGCCTGCTCTTTGAACGCTGGATGCGTGAAATATTCTCGCGGTACGAGTTCCATCGCCCGCAATATTTCAATATCGCTGATCCCTTTTTTGCGCAGGGCCATGACAAGGGAAACTTGATCATTGACCCCAATGGCATTTATCATCATTCGCTCTTTTGCTAATAGCCCTGTTTGCCAGCCCAACTTCTATGACTTTATTTGCTCACAGACAATAGTGGCAAAGACGGGGCTAAATAGCAAAAACAAGGACCAGCTATTCTTCAAGCTTATTGTGAAGAGACTGGCAGGTCTCATAATGGGTGAGATCCAGATGCATTGGCGTGACGGATATCCGCCGTGAGTGGATGGCTCCAAGGTCTGATCCTTGAGGGGGGTTCTTGGTGTTCCTTTTATATTGCAACCAGTAATAAGGCGCGCCATGCATATCCTCGCGACGCAAGAATTTCAGCGAGATGTTAGGATCCGCATAGCCCTGATTAGTCACTTCAATGCCCCTCACCTCTTCAGGCGCACAATTTGGAAAATTGACATTAATGAGCACGCGAGGCGGCCAACCTGCTGCCAGCAGTTTTTCAATAGTTTTAGCGCCATGCGCGGCGGCCGTATCCCATTTTATGGCTTTTTCACCATCGCCTCCCCCCCCATACCCGGCCTGCGAAAGGGCAATTGAGGGAATGCCGAGCAATGTGCCCTCCATCGCTCCCGCGATGGTGCCGGAATAGGTCGCATCATCTGAAGTATTTTGTCCCCGATTGACACCTGATAAAATGAGATCGGGCTTTTGGTCGCCCAAAAGTTCCAGAACGCCAATCAGCACGCAATCTGTCGGGGTGCCAGCAATGGCCATTTTGCGATCGTGCAAATAGCGCACCCTCAAGGGATCATGCAATGTCAGGGAATGAGAAACACCACTTTGATTGGTCTCGGGAGCAACGATCCATATATCATCACTTAGCTCATCAGCGATTTGTTTTAAAATATCGAGGCCGGGCGCGTGAATGCCATCATCATTGGTCAAGAGAATACGCATTATCTCGGGCCGATCTGTTCTAAGCCGTTCATATAGGGTCGCAAGGCATCGGGAACCAAAACACTCCCATCAGCCTGTTGATAGTTTTCGAGTACCGCAACCAGCGTGCGCCCAATGGCCAACCCAGAACCGTTCAGTGTATGAACAAAACCGATATGCTTTTGGCTTTCACCCCGATAGCGAGCATTCATGCGGCGTGCCTGAAAATCCCCACATACAGATATGCTGGAGATTTCACGATAGGTATCTTGTCCTGGCAACCAGACCTCAAGGTCAAAGGTACGACGCGCCGCAAAGCCCATATCTCCCGTGCATAACAACATAACGCGGTAGGGCAACCCAAGACGCTTGAGCACTTCTTCAGCGCATTTCGTCATGTGCTCATGCTCGGCATCCGATTTATCTGGATGTGCGATTGAGATCATTTCAACTTTTGAAAACTGGTGCTGGCGGATCATGCCGCGTGTATCTCTGCCGGCCGATCCAGCTTCAGAGCGAAAACACGATGTGTGTGCCGTAAAGCGCAAGGGCAATTGATGCTCGTCAATGATATTTTCGCGCACCAGATTAGCGAGCGGTACCTCGCCAGTGGGTATCAACCAATATCCATCTTCAGTGCGAAATAAATCCTCTGCAAATTTAGGCAATTGCGCGGTCCCAAAAACGGCGTCATCACGCACCAGCAACGGCACATTTATTTCTTCATAGCCGTGCTCAAGGGTGTGCATGTCGAGCATGAAGGCTGCCAGTGCGCGCTCGAGGCGTGCGAGTTCACCGCGCAAAATGACAAATCTAGAGCCGGACATTTTGGCCGCGAGATCAAAATCCATTTGCCCCAGAGCTTCACCAATCTCAAAATGTTGTTTTGGCTCAAAATCAAAGGTCGGCACCTCCCCTTGCGTGCGCACAAGCTGGTTATCTTCTTCCCCGCCGCCTTTGGGGACATCACTAAAAGGAATATTGGGAATCGCAGCTAAAATATCGCCTATTTCGTTGTTCAGGCGGCGCTCTGCTTCTTCACCAGAGCGGATCAGATCTTTTTGATCAGCGACTTCGTCAATCAGTTTTTGCGCCAGCTTGTCATCGCCAGAGCCCTTGGCTTTGCCGATTTGCTTGGCGGCTTCATTGCGTTTGCCTTGCGCTTCTTGCAACTCGGCTATCGCATTTCGGCGCTCAAAATCGAGTGCGACGATTTCTTTGGCATGGGGCTCCAGCCCCCGCAACGCCAAACCAGCATCAAATACTTGCGGATTTTTACGGATCCATTTTATATCAAACAAGGGGAATTCTCGCTCTATATGAGGTCATATTGATTGCGATAGTGATAGTCTGATTAGCATATTGCAGCAAGAACTTGCGCGATTAAATCAACCACGTGGATCAATCGTCAACAACCTCGTCGTCAGGCTCATCGTCTGCCTCTTTTGCTGCACGCTTTTTTTCAACAAGCTGAACTGCCAAAATTGACAGCTCGTAAAGCGCCAGAGTGGGAATCGCCAGGCCGGTCTGGGTGATCAGGTCAGGTGGTGTCAAAAAGGCAGCCATCGCAAAAACACCTACAACGGCAAACTTTCGCTTGGCACGTAATGTATCAGCCGTGACAAGACCGGCACGCCCCATCAAGGTAAGAATGACCGGCATCTGGAAACTCATGCCAAAGGCCAGTATCAACAACATGATGAAACTTAAATATTCACTGACCTTGAAAAAATCCTTGATTAACGCCCTGCCAGTATCAGGATCAACTGGTCCGGTTGCAGCTTGCGCAAGAAAGAACGCCATAGCCAGCGGCATTATGAGAAAATAGACCAGCGCTGCTCCCATCACGAACAGGATCGGTGTGGCAATCAGATAAGGGATGAAAGATCTGCGCTCGTTTTTATAAAGGCCAGGAGCAACGAACATATAGACTTGCGAGGCGATCAGCGGAAAGGCCATAAACATGGCGCCAAACAGAGCAAGTTTTAGCTTCGTGAAAAAATATTCAGGCGGTGATGTGTAAATCATCTGCAGTTTTGAATAACCGCCAGCCGCGGAAGCTGCTGGCCAAAGCAAGATGCGAAACAGCTCATCGGAAAAGTAAAAGCAGATCAAAAACGCTACAGTAATTCCGGCAATCGCCCAGATCAGCCGCTGGCGAAGCTCGATAAGGTGCGAGATCAGCGGTGCTTTGCTGTCGTCAACAGCTTTCATTTCAGATTGAAGATCGCTCACAGATCAGGTTCCACTCTTTTTAGCCAGAACCACATCATTATCCCGCGCTTGGCTCAATGTTTCTGTCTCGTCATCAGCTTCTGGAGCAGGATCAAGTCCATCCAGACCGCTTTCACGAAGAGCTTTTTGGGTGGCAGTTTCATTTTGCAGGTCGTCTTGTTCTTTATCGAGGATATCTTGATTATGTTCCTCGAAGTCGATTAGATCTTCTTCCCCAAAAGGGTCATCGTCAAGATTTTCGGAAACGCCGTCAATACTCTCTTGAATATCTTCCATTGGCTCCTTTATCGCTTCATCAACCTGGGAGCGAAAATCACTGGCAATGCTCTTTACCTGCTTTATATAGCGACCAATGGTCCGCAGGAGGGAGGGCAACTCTTCAGGCCCGACGACAATGATTACAAGCACTGCCAGCAGCATCAATTCACTGAATCCGATACCAATATCAAACATGAAAATCCCTATGGGTGATGAAATGGCTGATCATTCGAGAACAGCCACAACAAGGCAATTTAGCTAGCCTTGCTTTCTTCTTTGCTCGCATCTGTTGCAGCTTTTGCTTCATGTTCGATGGTATGAGAAGTCTTGTCAGATGCTTCTTCTACATCATCTGCCATACCTTTTTTGAAGCTTTTGATTCCCTTGGCAACGTCGCCCATCATTTCTGATATTTTTCCGCGGCCAAACAAAAGAACCAGCAGAACTACGACGAGCAGGATTTGTGGCCAACCTGGTGACATGCAATTATCTCCTTGCAACAACGCCTTTTACATAAAAGGCTTGGAAAAACTATTATCTATCAGGCAATATTGCAAAAACAATGGCTAGCCGCAAGCATCGCAGTAAAAAAGGCTAAACAGCCCTCCTTGCCCCCTACTCTTCGCACTCTTCGAGTGGCAATTCATCCTGCTGGAGTGCCATATTATCATGTGGGAGAGGTACATCGAATCCAGCGGGCAGATTATTATCCAGTAATCCAGCCCCCTTCAACTCAGCAAGTCCGGGCAATTCCTTGATCGAATCAAAGCCAAAATGGTCTAAAAAACCATCACTTGTGCCATAGGTAATCGGTCGCCCTGGCGTCATACGACGTCCTCGCGGGCGGATCCAACTGGTTTCAAGTAGTACATCCAACGTGCCCTTTGACGTACTCACACCTCTAATCTCTTCAATTTCTGCACGGGTTGTGGGCTGATGATAGGCAATGATCGCCAGTGTCTCGAGAGCGGCTCGCGACAGTTTGCGGGGCACAACCTTATGACGCTCCAGTAAGTCGCAAAGATCGACTGCTGTCCTGAATGCCCATTTGGCAGCCACATTGACAAGGTGAATACCGCGGTTTTCATAGTGGCGTTGCAACACAATGAGATCTTCTTCGATCTGATCCCGATACTCATCATCAACGCTCAGATATGCCAGCAAGGTACGAAGGTCAAGAGGCTCTGTCGCGGCAAACAGCAAAGCTTCAAGCTTACGCTGTTGTTCTGTTATATTACTCATTCACCTTCTCCCTTACGACGAAGATACAAAGGATTGAAAGGGCTATCCTGGCGCAGTTCAACAACCCCCTCACGGGCCATTTCCAACGAGGCGCCAAATGCTGCAGCAAGGGCTGTCCGGCTTTCGACAGGATCGGCCAAAAATCCCGCCAACAGCGCATCAATGGGGGCCCACTCACAATCAAAACCGATTATTTTTTCCAACTGCTTCCTCGCTTGCTTGATCGACCAGACCTTGCGCCGCTCGCGGCCGGGATGCACAACAGACACGACCTTGCGAAGACGACCAGCCGCATAAGCGCTCAGCAAATCATAGATATCAGCTTCATAGAGACTTTGTCGCAAGACAGTGATGCCTTCAGGCTGTCCCCTTGGGAAAAAGTCATTGTGCAGCTGTTTTCCCTCGAGCAGGACCTCCCCTGCACCGCGCATGGCCTCCAGCCGTTTGAGGCGAAAAGCCAGTCTTGCAGCCAGCTCATCGCCGCTAAGCTCTTCCTCATCATCGCTTTCGTCAGGTAGCAAAAGGCGCGATTTCAGATAGGTCAACCAGGCCGCCATCACCAGATAATCTGCGGCAATATCAAGACGCAAGGCCCGCGCCTTTTCGACAAAGCTCAAATATTGCTCTGCCAAATACAAAATGGATATATTCGTGAGATCAAGCTTGTGGGTTCTGGCCAGCGCCAGCATTAAATCCAGTGGCCCCTCAAAGCCTTCAATATCAACAATAAAGCCGCCATCAGACGCGTCTTTTGGAAGGCATTCCGTTTGCCCTTCCCAGTCATCGTCATTTTGATACTTGTCATTATCTGCCATGAGATCCATTCCGCACGAAACAAACATCAACGTCAAGTGACGTCAGGCCTGTAGCCGGGATAGCAGGTGGAGAGCCAGCTCTCTATCATATGGAGCTGGTGTTTTGATCTGCTCATGAGCCAAAGCAAACCTTTGCGCCGCTTTGCCCTCCAGATCAGGTACGCTGGCAGCCACATCAAGCATTTGAGCAAAGACGCCCTTGCAGTACAAGGCCACATCACAGCCGGCGTCCACCACATCGCGTCCTCTCTCCCCAATAGTGCCTGACAGGGCTTCCATGGATAGATCGTCACTCATCAACAGACCATCAAAACCGATCCAGTCTCTGATAACTTCAAAGATAATCTGCCTGGATACGCTGACATTGAGGTCAGGATCAAGATCGGTCATCAGCAAATGTCCGGTCATGGCCAAAGGCAAATCATTCAGTGCCTTGAAGGTTTTGAAATCCGTCTGCTCAAGTACCGTACGCGAGACCTCAATCGTTGGCAGGGCAATATGGCTATCGGACGTAGCTCTCCCATGCCCTGGAATATGCTTGATGACCGGCAGCACGCCTCCATTCAGATTGCCTTTGGCGACAGAGCGGCCAAGTTCGATTATGGTTTTAAGATCACCCGACAAGGCCCGGTCACCAATGATGTCGTGCGCACCGGGCACCGGAATATCAAGCAGCGGCACACAGTTGACATTGATTCCCACATCCAGCAGCTCTTCGCTCATCATTTGATAGACCAGTTCAGCCCCTTGTCTGGCTGCTGCTGGATCGGTCTTGTAAAGTTCACCATAGCGAGCACCAGCAGGCCATATTTTCCAATGAGGAGCGCGCATCCGCTGGATACGTCCGCCTTCTTGATCAATCAAGATGAATTGTCGGTCAGAACCAACCGCTTCGCGAAAATCATCGACAAGGCGCTTTAGCTGATCCCTGTTTTCGATATTGCGATCGAATACAATGAGACCACAAGGACGCGATTCTTTGAGGAACGCTTTTTCCTTGTCAAGCAATCGCGGGCCGGCAACACCGGTTATAAAAGCTTTTAAAGTCATGACAGGGCAAATAACCTGATTGCGGGAGGCCGGTCAACAATTTTGAACCCAGATCTATTTGCGGCGCACAAAACAACCGGGATGACCGGCCTGTTTCAGACTTGTACACAGATCACTGGCCGCCACTTTGGAGCCAACGGGCCCAACACGCAAGCGGTACCATACGCCTTTGGTGCCAAGATCAGCGCGCTGGATATCGGGTGCATAGGTACCAATGAGGTTAGGGTATTTCTGTTGCATGTCAGCAAAAGCTGCCAAAGCACTGGTTTGCGAACTGCGTGACGTAACCTGAACCACAAAAGGCTGGCCGATATTTCCAGAGCCCTGCGGGCGCGCGACGCTGGCGATTACTGTTGGTTTTTTTGCTTTTACAATTTTTTTGGCGAGGGTCTTTTTAACAATCTGTGCCTTAGGAGCGTTAACAACCGGTTTTTTCATGGAGGTGACGGAATTGCTATCCATTAGCCGGGCGCTGCTCGCTTCGCGAATGGTTTTCATACGGCGAATTTGATTGTTTCCGGCAACGTTGAAAGCACCTGACCCCAGTGTGCTTGGACCAATCGCTTTAGGCGCCGCAGGCTTTGCGATCATTTCCTTTGCTTTTGCCACGCTATTTCCAGCAGGCCGCAAAATCGTTCCATCGGGCCTAACGATCAGTGTTTTAACGCGGCGAGGTTTATTCATCGTGATCGTTGCACCAGTTGTCCGGCTTACAGAATCACTCAGCATGCCTTTGCTAGCGGCAGATATTTTATCCCCGGAAATACTCTTGTCTTCGATGGCTAAATCAACCACTTTTTCAATGGAGTCGCCGCCTGAAACAACATCTGGCGACGAATCGCTGCCACTTAAGCGATTATGCATCGCTTTATTGATACTGGCACCTGCGCCAGCAATTTTATCCTTGATAATTTTTATAGGTGATGAGGCAGCCTTGATCGTTGGAGCGGAACCACTCGCCCCCCCTGCACCAAACAGATCGGTATATTGATAGGTATAAGCCGCACCACCACCAACAGCCAGAGCAGCAACAAAAGCGCCTCCGAACATAATTTTCTTTATGCCACCACCAGTAGGTTCCTGTTGTACTGGTGCAGCTCCGACATATTGATGCTCTTCCTGACCATATTGCTGATTAGAACTATCTGGTGTTGGGCCTGCATACTCGTAGGAGCCTTGCGGGGCCTGCATCGGCGGCGGCGGAGTAACTTGCCCCGCTGGCGCTTCTTGATAGCCTTGAGGAGGCTGCTGAAAGCCTTGTGAGGGCTGTAAGGGCTGTTCCTGATAGTGCTGCGCAGACAGGTCTTGGGGTTGAGCATACTGATCAGCTTGGGTAGAAGGCTGGGGAGCATATCCGGCAAACTCATCAGTCGCGGGTGGCTGAGCAGCATAGGGGTCAACATTATTTGGTGCGCCACTAACAGGGGCTTGCTGTTCGCCCCAGTGTTCCCCTGTAACCTCTTCTTCATACTGGTTCTGAAACTGCGCCAATCGCTGTGAAATCTGCTCGCCTGTAGTACTCGCCGCCACTGCGTCAGCGTAACCGGCCTCAACAGCTTGCTGCGGCACCCCAGGGATCTGGGGAATGGGGGCTGACATCATTTGATCTGCAGGGGGCTGCATGGACGGTGGCACTGCCACGGCAGGGACGTCCGGCAAAACAGAGTGGCCCTGTGGATATTGATAATCATCAACCGGAGTTTCAAATTGTGGCACAGCAGGCTCACCATACGCCTGGTGTGGATTTCCAGGCATTGGTGGCGGTAATTGACCGGCAACTTGTTGGGGCATGGGAGGGACTGGCTGTCCAGCTTGGGGGAGGTAACCGTGCGGGTTTGCTGGTTGGTTGCCAACGGCCGGGTTTTGGGGGGCCAATTGCTGAGCGGCTGGATGATAGTGTCCAGGCTCCATTTGTGCAGGCGGGTTTTGCTGGCCAGGGTGCTGCATTTGTTGCGGTTGGCCGAAAACATTTCCGCCATTCTGAGGATTATCAGACTTTGTCATAACCAGCTTCCTTAGCCACGTGTTATTGATGTCCCATGAAGTTTAACCCTATCTCATTTCCTCGATTGGGTGAACTCCAAGAATTCCGAGCCCGGATGCAAGCGTTTTTGCAATAGCTAATAATAGCACTGCACGCGCACCGGTTACTTTTTTGTTACCATCAGTGATAAATCTTAATTCCGGCTTTTCTGTGCCTCGGTTCCACTGTGTATGAAGGTCGGCGGCCAACTCATACAAATAGAAGGCAATCCGGTGGGGCTCATGGTTTTTTGCAGCCTGCTCAATTATACGTGGATATTGTGCCAAGCGCTTCACCAATGCGATCTCTCCGCTATCAACCAGTAGCGATAAATCTTCTTTCAAAGGGTCAATATTGGCGATATCAAGCTCTGGCATTTCCAGAGGAACCTTGCGGTAAAGAACCGAATGAACCCGTGCATGTGCATATTGCACATAAAACACTGGATTATCTTTGGACTGCTCTTGCACTTTGTCAAAATCAAAATCCAGCGAGGCATCATTTTTGCGATATAGCATGATAAAGCGCACCACATCCGGTCCAACTTCATCGACGACTTCGCGCAGGGTGATAAATGTCCCTGATCGCTTGGACATCTTGACCACTTCGCCGCCACGTATCAAATGCACCAGTTGGCAGATTTTTACTTCGAGCTCTGCCTTGCCGTCCGAAAAAGCCGTAACCGCCGCTTTCATGCGCTTGACATAACCGCTATGATCGGCGCCCAGCACGTCAATCATCCGCGTAAAGCCACGTTTATATTTATCCCGGTGATACGCAATGTCAGAGGCAAAATAGGTATGACTACCATCGGCTTTGGCGAGCGCCCGGTCGACATCATCACCAAAGCTGGTCGCTTTGAACAAGGTCTGCTCGCGCGCGTCCCAATCATCGGGGAGCTTGCCTTTGGGGGGTGGCAAAACACCCTCATAGATCAGTCCTTTGGCACGCATATCGTCGATCGACTGGGCCACAAGATTGGTATTGCCCTGGGTCAGGCTGCGCTCTGAAAAAAAACTGTCAAATTCAATTTTGAGTGCTTTGAGATCAGAGCGAATCTGCTCCATCATCGCGTCAATCGAAATCTCCCGCACCGGCTCCAGCCATACACTTTCGTCCTGGCCTTGAAAGCGATCCCCAAACTGCCTGGCCAATTCTTGACCAACCGGTTTCATATAATCACCAGGATAGAGACCTTCAGGGATTTCGCCAATCTCTTCACCAAGCGCTTCCAGATAACGCAAATAGGCAGAGCGAGCCAAAACATCAACCTGCGCACCAGCATCATTGATGTAATATTCCCGGGACACATCAAATCCCGTAAAATCTAACAGGTTGGCCAGAGCGTCGCCAAAAACCGCCCCCCGCACGTGCCCCACATGCATGGGACCGGTTGGGTTAGCTGATACGAATTCCACATTGACTTTTTGCCCCTGCCCCAGCTTGCTGCGGCCATAGAGCCCGTCATTGTCAAAGGCGGCAACGAGTATTCTTTGCCAAAAGGTTGATGTTATTGAGATATTGATGAAACCGGGACCGGCAATCTCGGCTTTTTCCACATCATCCAGCTGCAACAAAAGCTTGGTTATTTTTTGTGCCAGATCGCGAGGCGTCATTTTGGCGCTTTTGGCCAATACCATCGCTGCATTCGTCGCGATATCACCATGTGATGGATCACGCGGTGGCTCAACTGTTATCCGGCTAAAGTCAGCATTTGACGGCAAAACATCTTGCTCGCGTAATGTTTCAAGAACGCCTGTTAATTGCTCGCCAAAGTGAGTGTAGAGGTTCATTTTCAAGCCGCCTGACTGATTCTAAAAGGCACAAATGCCGTTCAGAAAGGCACCTATCGCAATTTGGGAGTAACGTCAAACAATGAGCGATGCAGGTCGATGGCATAACGATCCGTCATGCCAGCGATAAAGTCGCGGACGCGCTCGGCACACAAGTTATTATTGCCCCCTATCTGCGCACAACTCCAATCATTGGGCAGATCTTGCGGTCGTTTCAAATAATGCATCACAAGATCCTCCACGACAGTTTCGGCATCTCTCATAATGGCCATAACCCGCTTATGGCGATAAACACGGCAATGCAAAAAGGCGCGCAGCTGATCTAGTTTGAGTGTGAATTCACTCGAAAAAGCAATTACTTGCGTGTCGGCTTCGCGCACAGCGTCACTGCTCAAAGGATTGATTTCATCGAGCCTGCGTGCCGTTTCCGCACAAACATCCGATATCATCAAACTGATGAGGCGCCGGTTCAATTCGAACACCACCCGTGACGCTTCAATCCCTTTATAGTCAGTCCGGATTTGCGTAACCATGTCCCAGACAAAGGGTACCTCTTGCAAATCATCCAATTCAAAAAGGTTCGCACGCAAGCCGTCGTCAATATCATGATTATTATAGGCAATATCGTCGGCAATCGCGGCAACCTGACCTTCAGGTCCGGCTTGCTGATGTAGTCCAAAACCAAATTTAAGCTCGTACCAGCGCAACATTTCAGGCATATTTGACCCAGCATGGTCACCAATCATATCACCTTGCCTGTCAATAAGCGGGCCATTGTGCTTAATCAATCCCTCCAGGGTCTCCCAGCTAAGATTAAGACCATCGAATTGAGCATAACGTTTCTCAAGATTGGTCAGTGCGCGCAAGGTCTGGATATTGTGGTCAAACCCGCCAAATCCCTCAAGTGCGCGCGATAAAGCCCGCTCTCCGGCATGACCAAAAGGTGTGTGGCCAATATCATGCGCCAGCGAAATGGCTTCGCAAAGATCTTCATCGAGATGCAATATATGCGCGATCGAGCGCGCAATCTGAGCAACTTCCAAAGAATGGGTGAGGCGGCTTCTAAAATGATCACCTTCGTGATAGATAAAGACCTGTGTTTTATAGTTCAGCCTGCGAAACGCATTCGAATGGGTGATGCGGTCGCGATCTCTGGCAAACGGGGAGCGTGTTGGACATAAATCTTCGGCAATAAGACGCCCACGCGAGCGCTCGCAAGAACTGGCAAAAGGGGCAATTTGCGGTTCGTCAGGGAAGCGACTATTGGCTTTAACGGGAAAATTTACGACCGGACTATTTGACAACATACCAAGCTCGCCTATCTTAGGAATAGAAACTACTAAACTTTTAGGGAGTGCGATTCGCTAAATCCCTAGCTAGAATCATACTAAAACACCGGTTAAGGGCAATTTAATGAGCGATTTATCAATTGGCGTTAGCAGCGCTGCCGCAGAACGTATCAAGGAGATTCTGATCTCTGAACCAGATGGTGCGAAATTCCGCATGAGCGTCTCTGGTGGGGGCTGTTCAGGCTTTCAGTATAATTTTGAAATAGTCACCGATCAAAATAGCGACGATATGGCCATCGAAAAGAACGGCATCACCGTGCTCGTTGACAGCATTTCTCAAATGTATCTGAAAGATTCGGAGCTGGATTTCTCAGATGACCTGATTGGTGCGGCGTTCAAGGTCAACAATCCCAATGCCACTGCTTCTTGTGGCTGCGGAACCAGCTTTTCAATCTAACGGGCCGTAAAATCATATGAAAATTGCTACTTGGAACGTCAATTCGATCAAGGCGCGACTTCCCAATGTCCTACAATGGCTAAAGCAGGAACAGCCCGACATCGCCTGTTTTCAAGAATTAAAATGCGTTGATGACGCCTTTCCCCTGATCGAGATCGAAGAGCTGGGATATAATGTCGCCGTGCATGGCCAAAAAACTTATAACGGCGTTGCCATACTCTCAAAACTGCCCTTTGACGAGGTCTCCAATGGCCTGCCAGGTGATGAAAGCGATGAACAGGCCCGCTATGTCGAAGCGTCTATTTCAACACCTGATGGGGCGCTTAGAGTAGCTTCAATCTATCTACCTAATGGCAACCCGGTCGAAACGCCAAAATATGAGTATAAACTGGCCTGGATGGACCGTTTGATCGAACACACCAAAACCCTGCTGAGCTATGAAGAGCCCCTCGTTCTGGCTGGTGATTACAATGTCATAATTGGTGATGAAGATTGCTATAATCCAGAGGCTTGGCGCGGAGATGCCCTATTTCGCCCAGAAACAGCGAAAAGGTTCCAGCAACTCGTCAATCTTGGCCTGACCAACAGTTTCAAGGCCTGCAATGCGCAAGGCAATCTTTATAGTTTCTGGGATTATCAAGCCGGAGCCTGGGCCAAAGACAATGGTATTCTCATCGACCATCTTTTGCTTTCGCCACAAGCAGCAGATAAATTACGCACCAGTGAAATTGATAAATTCACCAGAGGCTGGGAGCGCCCTTCTGATCATGTACCAGTGTGGATAGAGCTCGATATGGGCTAGAGCAAATCTCAAACCAAAGTCTTTTGGTACCTTCAGCCGAAAAGGGTTAAATCAATGCAACAGATAAGCAGGATAAATCATGTCGGTCTGCGCGTTCGAGATTTACAGACATCACGTGAATTCTACGAAAAACTTGGTTTTGAGTTTATTGTTGGCCCTATTGGCCCTGAACCGGTTGCCGTGATGCTGCACCCCAGCGGTATCAATATCAATTTTGTCCTGAACGCTTCAAGCAACGCCTCAGCCAAGAACATTTTGATGGATGTTCCTGAAAAACATACCGGATTTACCCATATTGCCTTGGAAATCACCGATCAGAAAAAAGTTGAACAGCATCTTCGAGAAGCTGACATTTCGATAACTGAGACTGTAAATCTTCCAGATGGTACGATTTTTTTCTTTATTCGCGATCCAGATGGGAACGTTATCGAATTTCACTTGCCTAAGAGCAGTTGATTATACCTGTGTCCATCGATTTTAATTTGTCATTGTGAATTCTTCGAACAAGAGTTGAAGCATTGGTAAAATCTTTTTGCCGGCTCAATTTTTTTGAATTGCCGTTATTCAGATCCGATCTGCCGAAAGCTCCCAAGGCCCATTACCTGACCGTCTTCTTCCTCGACAACGGCGCGACGCTTGACCACTTGTTTCGTACGCACAGCACCGCCCTCAGCAATGCCAATGCGAACTTTTTTGCGGATAACAAATCGTTTAACCCTGACGCGTGGTCGATAAATGCGTACCCAACGCGCAACCGCTGTCTTGGCTCCCTTGCGCGTTTTGAGATCGGATGCTGCAACAATGGTTTTGTGCAGCTCATTGATCCATTCACTATCTTGCGGACCGGCATTTTTTTGCGCCATGATCAACAGGGCCAGTGCCTTGATCTGGCGCTTTGGAACCAGGTTTCCATCCCATAAAAGCTGCCCTAAAAGTGCCTGCGAGGGGGCATGTTTTTTCTTGGCTGCATTATTCAACCAGGAAATAGCACGGCGGACATTCTTTTTCACACCCTGCCCCGAAAGATAAAGCTTGCCCAACTGATACTGAGCACGTGGATTGCCAAAAAACTGAGACGCATGCGTGAAATAGGTGGCCGCCCTCCTGGCATCGGGCTGGAGGCCGATCTCTGTTATTCCGTTGAGATAGTACAGGCCCAGAGATGCCAGCGAGCTACCAATATAAGGCGCGGCGGGGTGATAGCTGGAAATATTCCAGTGCTTCTTGGAAATATTCTTGTAAAGATCAAAGGCCGCTGCCTGATCTACTGGTACACCAAGACCAAGCTCATACATTTTGGCAAGCGTCAGGCGAGCGCCAAAGACACCGCGCTTGGCTGCAAACTGAATGGCGGGAAGAGCCAGGCTATACCATCCTTCATCAAAGGCTGTTTTTCCCTGACGATAGGCTTCCAAAGGGGATGAAAAGCTTAATTGGGTCGTGAGGTCATCAAAAACGGCAGGATCATCGTTATCTGCAACAGGATCAGCCGCCATCGCGTTCCCAACGACAGCCAGAAGCAAAAGCGGTACAAGTACCACTTTTTTCAAGAAATTCATTCTTGCTGCCCCTTGCTCAAGCGCCCCTGGCTTGTTACTCAACTCATACATCCGCATAACACTCTATTTCAGCTTTTCCTCCGGGATGGGTCACCGCTCCGTATCTAGCGGGTCCCACCTGCTGTGCATATTTCCAGAGGGTACCACTCTGATAAGGATTTTTTGGGGCAACCCATTGTTTTTTTCTATTTTCCAGTTCTTCCTTGCTCAAATCGACGTCCATCGTGCCTTTATCGGCATCAATTGTGATCATGTCGCCATCACGTAGCAGGCCAATTGGCCCCCCTTCGGCAGCTTCTGGCCCGACATGACCAATGCAAAATCCGCGCGTACCGCCTGAAAAGCGGCCATCTGTGATCAAGGCAACTTTATCGCCAACGCCCTGCCCATATAGAGCGGCGGTCGTCGACAGCATCTCTCTCATTCCGGGTCCACCTTTAGGGCCTTCATAACGAATGACAATCACGTCTCCATCATCATATTCATTCTTTTTAACCGCTTCGAACGCATCTTCTTCGCAATCATAGCAACGCGCTGGTCCCGTGAATTGAAGCTTTTGCAAGCCAGCGACCTTAACGATGGCGCCATCTGGCGCAAGATTGCCTTTGAGGCCGACAACGCCGCCGGTTTTAGACAATGGCATATCAACGGGATAGACAACCTTTTGATCGCTGGGAAATATGACCTTTTCGAGATTTTCGGCGATGGTCTTACCGGTAACGGTAATACAATCTTTATGCAAAAACCCTCCATCCAGCAGGACTTTCATGATCACCGGAACGCCGCCAATATCGTAGACATCCTTGGCAACATATTTACCGCCCGGCTTGAGGTCGGCAATATAGGGGGTTTTGCGGAAAATTTCGGCGACTTCAAAAAGGTCGAAATCAATACCTATCTCATGAGCAATGGCAGGCAAATGCAGTGCTCCATTGGTTGAGCCGCCAGTGGCCGCGATTATGGTCGCCGCATTTTCAAGGCTCTTACGGGTCACAATGTCTCTGGGGCGAATGCCGTCCCGAAGGCAGTCCATGACGGCCTGACCAGACAGATCTGCATATTCATCACGTGATTCGTAAGGTGCAGGAGCGCCAGCAGACCCTGGCAATGCAAGTCCAACAGCTTCTGAGACGCAGGCCATCGTGTTGGCTGTAAACTGGCCACCACAAGAACCTGAACTTGGGCAAGCCACGCCCTCAAGCTCGCACAGTTCTTCTTCGGTCATTTTACCAGCTGTAAATTTACCAACCCCCTCGAACACATCGACAACAGTCACATCTTTGCCTTTGTAGCGCCCGGGAAGAATGGTGCCTCCATACATGAAGACACTTGGCACATTGAGACGCACCATGGTCATCATCATGCCGGGAAGCGACTTGTCACAACCAGCAATGCCCACCATCGCATCATAACAATGACCACGCATGGTCAGCTCAACACTATCAGCGATGACTTCGCGCGATATGAGCGAGCTTTTCATGCCCTGATGCCCCATGGCGATGCCATCGGTCACAGTGATGGTACAAAATTCGCGAGGTGTCCCGTGGGCTTTTGCGACGCCGCGCTTGGCGGCTTGCGCCTGCCGCATCAAATCAATATTGCAAGGCGCCGCTTCGTTCCAACAAGAAACCACTCCCACCAGAGGTTGGTGGATTTGTTCTTCCGTCATACCCATAGCATAATAGTAAGAGCGATGAGGAGCGCGTTCTGGTCCCTCGGTCACGTGGCGGCTTGGCAGTTTGGATTTATCGAACTTGGTCATATCGTCTGGTGTCCCCGGTGATATAGGTGCAAAATGTTGGAAGATCGATGGCTCAATCAGCGCAATGCCAATTCACCAACAGGTTGTATCCCATCCGTTTAACCCTGCTTGACGCGGGCTGCAATGATAACTGAACGATCGCGCAACAAGAAAATCCAGGCACGTCAATTGATTGTGGGGAGTTTTGGGTGACATTGTGGCGCAAAAGTGGCGAGGGCCACATCCCCCACTATGAATGCCTTACCCCTGTGGCTTATGAAGAACACCACCAGTGAGGGGGGCTCCAACGCCCGTCGTGCCCGGAAAAGTCAGCGGCAATCCGCGTATGGAGCGAACAGCCAGATAGGCAAACGCTTCGGCTTCCATATAGTCAGAGGACCAGCCAAGATCATTGGCGCTTAAAACCTCCCCGGACAGGCGCTTTTGAAACTCAGCCATCAAGACAGGGTTACGGACACCGCCACCGCAAATAATCCATTTCTTTGGCGGCACTGGAAAATATAATTCAGCTCTTGAAGCGGCGAGCGCCGTGAACGAGGTCAGGGTCATAGCCCCCCATGGAAGGGACATACCTTCTAAAGGTTCAAGTGAAAAATGATTGCGATCGAGGCTCTTTGGAGGGTTTTGCGAGAAGTAGGCATTGTCGAGCAGTGCTGTGAGCACATCCTCGTTGACGCACCCCTGCGCCGCGTACTTACCGCCCTCGTCCATCTCACCGGCCCAATGCTGATTGACCCAATCATTAATGAGCGCATTCCCAGGCCCTGTATCAAAGGCAATCAACTCTCCATTTTCTCCGACATAGGTGACATTGGCGACCCCACCGACATTCAACACCGCCACCGGCAATTCCAGTTTCGCCTGCTTGGCAAGCGCTTGATGATAGATTGGCACGAGCGGCGCCCCCTGCCCGCCAGCATCCAAATCGGCTTGACGAAAATCACCTACCACCGGCAAATTGATCGTGTTGGCCAGTGTTTGACAATCACCCAACTGAACCGTCAACCCCTCGTCCGGGCGATGTAAAACGGTCTGACCGTGAAACCCGATCAGACGAATATTCGAGCTGTCCAGTCCCCATTGGGGATTTCCCGCAAATGCGCTGAGCGTGCTGCGAACAAAATCAATATGTTTTTGTGTAATAATCTGCTCTGCCGTCGCCAGCCATCCAAAACGCTGGTTCTTATCCGTTAATTCAGTCGCCGCTGTCAGGGCTTTTTTTAAAACTTCACGGTCACTGGTCGTGAATTCTTGATGAAAAACGTCAAGTCGCTCGCGCTCGACCAGATCTTCGCCATCTGTTGTAATGATGGCCAGATCAATACCATCCATAGAGGTGCCACTCATGAGACCGATTGCCGTATATATCTTGCTCATTGCAATCCCTTGGTGCATGGTGGCCGGAAATTTCAACACTATCATTGCCAGAGATCATGACCAGCTATAAATCAGACTTTTTGCGCGTGATGCGTGAACGCGGATATATTCACCAATGCTCTAACGAAGAGGCTCTGGACGCCAAGGCCAATACTGGCATTGTGACAGCTTATGTGGGCTTTGATTGCACCGCTGCCAGCCTGCATGTGGGCAATCTTTTGGGCATTATGATGCTACGCAAGCTGCAGCAAACCGGACACAAACCGATTGTACTGATAGGGGGCGGCACCACGAGGGTCGGCGATCCCTCAGGTAAAGACGATACCCGCAAACTGCTGAATGACGAACAGATCGACGAGAATATCGCTGGTATCCGGCAGGTATTCGAAAAGTTTTTGACGTTTGGCGATGGCCCAACCGATGCTGTCATGGTCAATAATGCCGATTGGCTACTGAAACTCAATTATATCGAGTTTTTGCGAGATTACGGCCCTCATTTTACGATCAATCGCATGATGACGTTTGAATCTGTCAAGCAAAGGCTCGACCGCGAACAACCACTGACCTTCCTTGAATTCAACTATATGATTTTTCAGGCCTATGATTTTCTCGAACTCAACCGCCAAAACGGCTGCACCTTGCAAATGGGTGGTTCTGATCAGTGGGGAAACATCATCAATGGCATTGAGCTTGGGCGCCGCGTTGATGGCGCAGAACTCTATGCCTTGACCACCGCTTTGCTGACCACAAGTTCTGGCGCAAAAATGGGCAAGACCGCCAAGGGAGCCGTCTGGCTCAACGAAGATATGCTCAGCCCCTATGATTACTGGCAGTTCTGGCGCAACACAGAGGACAGTGATGTTGGACGTTTTTTGCGCCTGTTCACCGAGTTGCCTCTCGCTGAAATTGAAGAACTTGAAAAGCTTGAGGGCGCTGACCTCAATGAAGCCAAAAAGCTTCTGGCAACCACAGCCTGTGCGATGGCACATGGACAGGAAAAAGCCCTGGAAGCTTCAGAAACGGCCCTTAAGACATTTGAACAAGGAATGATGGCTTCCGGTCTGCCAACCGTAGAAATCGACGCTGGCGATCTGGACAATGGCCTTGGTCTGCTCACGGCACTTGTCACGGCAGGTCTCGCCAATTCAAACGGTGAAGCACGTCGCCATATCAAAGGCGGTGCGGTGAAAGTCAATGATGTAAAAGCGCAAAACGAAAAAGTGCAACTGGGTGGTGATGACATCACCGATGAAGGTGTCATCAAACTATCCGTTGGCAAAAAACGGCATGTGCTCCTCAAAGCGATCTAAACACAAAAAACCAGCGCGAAGGTGACTTCGCGCTGGTTTTTAGTTTTTTAGCGGTTAGTTAGACGCAGCCGGTAGGCTTAGGTAATCCACCATATTTAGTGATCGGCTTCATGGGACCGGTGTTCCACATCTTGAACATGTCTTTTTTATCTTCACCGACATATTTGGCAAATTTGCGGATTGGCAAAACGGACTGAGTGTCTTCAAATGCCTCGCGCGCCTTCATGATGTGATTCCATTTTGCATCATCAAGTTCAATTCCATCGGCTACCGCCATGGCCTTGCCGATTTCCTCGGTCCAGTTTCCCATATCGGTCAGATATCCATCGCCATCACGATCTGGTATTTCAACGCTCATGACATTCCTTTCAAAATTTTGATCAATTCAGATGCTTCTTGGAAGCACTCCAATTCATACCCAATAACATACTATTGTAGTCAAGATTTTCAAGGAAATAAAATGCCACGGTCAGTCCGTTTAGATTGGCAGAACATACAAACGTATATCAGCCCTTGGCGCATTTGATGCAAAGCGGCGCGGCAGGATCGAATTCCAATCGCTTCAAAGCGATTTCCTCACCGCATTTCAAACAATCACCATACGCATCTTGGGCAATGCGTTTCATAGCGGTTTGAATGCGGCTAATCTCATTCAAACGACGCTGCTCCCCTGCCTTGGCCATTTCTTGTCGTTGTATGGCATCAATGCGCGAGACGCGGCCAACAGATGTCTGATCCAACTGAACAGCGTCACGGCTTTGTTCTGCCAGTTCACTGGCTTCTTCAAGCTCGATGCGCCGGGCAAGCAGCAAATTTTCGAAATGATCAATATTTATGCTCATATCATCTCACTTTTGCATTACGCCGTGCTTAAAAATTCTGGTGAGCCACCCACTATTTTAGTGTCAGGGGTTCCAACTGCTTCATGGTCTTTACCTGCATAATCGTACTGACTTAAAACGCAGCGTATAATAGCCAGCCTTGCGCGGCGCTTGTCATTGGACTTAATAATGGTCCAAGGCGTTTCCTTTGCGTGCGTGAACTCAAACATTTTGCCAATATTTTTGGTATAGTCGTCCCACAAAGGTATGGATTTATAATCGATTGGTGACAGCTTCCATTGCTTTAGTGGATCATGACGACGGGCATGAAAACGCTTCAGCTGCATCTCACGGCCAACGGTCAGCCAGAATTTAAACAGCTTGATGCCTTCACGGTTGAGCATTTTTTCAAATGCGGGAGATTCTTGTAAAAACTGTTCATTTTGTTGCGGCGTACAAAACCCCATGACCGGCTCTACACCGGCGCGATTATACCAGGAGCGATCAAACAGTGTCATATTGCCCTTGGTGGGAAGATGCGCGATATATCGTTGGAAATACCATTGGCCCTGCTCTTCATCGGTGGGTTTGGCAAGGGCCACAACCTTCGCCGAACGCGGGTTGAGATGCTCCATAAATCGTTTGATTGAACCACCCTTGCCCGCTGCATCACGCCCTTCAAATACGAGAACCAGGCGTTCACCCTGCTCACCCACATGGCGCTGCAGTTTTGCAAGCTCAATATGCAAGGCGTGAAGTTCTGCAGCATATACCTTGTTTTTCATTCGTTTGTCGTAAGGATAGGAACCACTTGCATGGGCCTGTTCATCAATCCAGTCCGGCAACAGCTCTTGATCAAGGTCAAAGTCAGAAAAGTTGCCCACTGTATGATCCCCTTTATTACCCACGATTGCGCTCCATACCCGGTTGGTAAAACTGTCTTTTGTCATGCTGTGATCATATCCATATCGCGGCTCGTTGCAACATGTCTGTTTTTTGATAAAACCAGAAAATTCAAATAAAAACGGGCACGCAAATCAATGCGCACCCGTGTTTGAATTCGTTTATTGGAAGCTGCGACTAGTCACTACCCTCAAAGGCTGCCTTAAGGCGCCCGATATGCTGACTAAGGGGACTATCGCTATTTTGATCTTCATGATCTTCTTCGGTCGTGTCGCGGATCATGCGATCCAGCTTCACAATGCGATCATAAAACCGCAAGCTACGCTCAACCAATTCTTTCATCGACGCGGGAAGCTCATCATAGCCTTTTGCTCTAGCGAGGGAACCAATAGCCTGCAATTTAACTTTATGCTCTTCCTCTTCAGCCTGCTCAAGGGTCATTTCACCCTCGTTAACGGCACGACGAATAAGCAGCCAGGACGCCAGCTGCATCAGCCGCGTGGTCAGGCGCATGCTCTCGGTCGCATAGGCAAAGGATAATTCTGGCTGAAGTTTCTTGGCCTCAAGACGACCTTGCCCTTCAAGATAGCCAGCGGCTTCCTCGACAAGGGCCATGCCTTCACGAAAGACGTCTTTGAAATTGTCGGATTCGACATATTTCTCGCCAAACGAAATAGCACTATCATCATTCACGCGACGACTGTCAGCAACTCTTTTTAAACCCATTGATACAACCCACTTTTATAACCGTACATACGCGCACAGTACCACAAACGAATCACTTTGTCCTATCACTATACTATAGTGTGGTGACATTATTGTTAATGCTGGCAAAAAGAATCGACAATTTCTTGACCTGATAAAGGCAAAAAAAAGAGCCGCCAAAGAATATGGCGGCTCAGAAAGTTTACAGGGAGGCGTCAAACAAAGCAGATAATGTCACCTGCTTGCTTGGTCCAGCACAAAGCTGGATGGATCTAATTTACCTCATTATCCTTAATATATTCCTAATTTACAGACCCTCACCCTTGGTCTTGGGCAGGTTGAGCCGTATATGCAGCTCGCGTAACTGTTCAGGACCAACATTGTCCGGGGCCCCCATCAGCAGGTCTTCGGCTTGCTGATTCATGGGGAACATGGTGACTTCGCGAATATTGGGTTCATCACACAATAGCATGACGATGCGATCTACTCCCGGGGCAATGCCGCCATGCGGTGGGGCGCCATATTGCAAGGCGCGCAACATGCCACCAAATTTGTCCTCGAGCACCTCTTTGCCATAGCCTGCAATATCGAAGGCCTTGTACATGATTTCAGGCAAATGGTTCCTGATCGCCCCAGATGACAGCTCAATGCCATTACAGACAATATCGTATTGATAGGCTTTGATATCCAGCAGTTCTTCATCGCTTTTGGCATTTGTGAGAACGTCAAGCCCCCCTTGCGGCATCGAAAAGGGATTATGGGAGAAGTCGATTTTCTTGTTTTCTTCATCCCATTCAAACATTGGAAAATCAACTATCCAGCAAAATGCAAACTTGTCTTTATCTGTTAATTCCAGCTGTTCCCCCACTCGCACGCGGGCCCGTCCAGCAAATTCAGCGAAATCCTTGGGGTCACCGGCGGCAAAGAAAACTGCATCGCCATCCTTTAAACCAAGCTGATCTCGCAAGGCCATCGTGCGCTCTTCACCAATATTTTTGGCAACGGGCCCAGATCCCTTACCTTCTTTGAAGAAGATATAAGCGAGTCCGGGCTGTTTTTCTTCCTTTTGCGCCCAGCCGTTCATGCGGTCGCAAAAGGCTCGCGAACCGCCGCTTGGCGCGGGGATGGCCCAAACGGCATTTTTTTCGTCTTTATCCAATATGCCAGCAAAGATGCCAAAGCCGCCACCACGGAAATGCTCACTGACGTCTTCCATGATCAGCGGATTACGCAAATCGGGTTTGTCAGATCCATATTTGCGAAACGCTTCATCAAATGGAATTTTTGGGAAGTCTTTGGCCACCTGCTTGCCACCAAACTCTTCGAACAATCCCAACAGCATGGGTTCAACGGCCTCGAACACATCCTCTTGCGTGACAAAACTCATCTCAATATCGAGTTGATAAAATTCGCCCGGCGAGCGATCTGCCCGTGCATCTTCGTCGCGAAAACAAGGGGCGATCTGGAAATAGCGATCAAAGCCAGCCATCATAATCAGCTGCTTGAATTGCTGTGGTGCTTGCGGCAAGGCATAAAATTTTCCCGGATGCACCCGGCTTGGTACCAAAAAATCGCGCGCGCCTTCGGGGCTGGATGCTGTCAGTATCGGGGTTTGATATTCCATAAAACCCTGTTCAACCATCCGGTTGCGCATCGACGAGATGATTTTCGAGCGCTTGACAATATTACCGTGAATGGTTTCGCGGCGTAGATCAAGAAAACGATATTTAAGGCGCGTATCTTCGGGATAGTCAGGCTCGCCAAAAATGGGCAGCGGCAGCTCTTCTGACTTGGACAGCACTTCGAGCTGCTCGATCCGCACTTCAATATGCCCGGTTGGCAGGTCTTTATTGATGGTTTCATCGGATCTGGCGACCACGGGACCATTAATGCGCACCACCCATTCTGCGTGAATATTTTCAGCTTTGGAAAATTCGCTCTCGTCAGGCTCCACAACACACTGGATCAGGCCATGATGATCGCGCAGATCAATGAATAGCAAACCTCCGTGATCCCGGATACGATGAACCCAGCCAGACAGGCGTACCTGGTCGCCGACATTCTTTGCTTCAAGCTCACCACAATTATGGCTACGATATTCATGGGTCATTGGTTTTTGTCTCCACCAAACATTGTTTGCGCGCAACAGCACACGGGCCTATGCGTTTGTCAAGCATGACGCCAATTGGCACTTATGCTCATTCTGTGATTGAGAACTAACGCTTCACTTTGTATAGTCAAGAAAAGAAGCGCAAAGGCCCCCAATGTATTTTCTTTGGAGACCTGCTTATCACCTGTCCTAGATCTACTGATCCTGGCCACTTGGGAAAACACAACTATGAGTACTCTTGATCAATCGACAACTTTAAGAGAAGAAGATTTCAGTCTCGACGAACGTCTGGAAGGCATGAGGCTGGCCGGGCTGTTAACCGCACAGACACTTGATATGCTGGTTGAACATGTCGCCCCCGGCATGCGCACCGACGAGCTGGACAAGCTAGCATTTGAATTTGCCATGGATCATGACTGCATCCCCGCTCCGCTTAATTATCGCGGCTTCAAGGGCTCCATCTGCACATCCCTTAACCATGTTGTCTGTCATGGCATTCCCGGTGCTCGCACCTTGAAAGAGGGGGACATCATTAATCTCGACGTCACCCTCATCAAAGACGGCTGGCACGGAGACAGCAGCCGTATGTTTCCCGTTGGAGAAATTTCACGCAAAGCCGAGCGCCTGATCAATATTACCTATGAGTGTCTGATGCGAGGCCTCAATGTCGTTAAGGATGGCGCGACAACCGGCGATATCGGCCATGCGATCCAGGCTTACGCCGAATCTGAAAACTGTTCGATTGTGCGCGAGTTTTGCGGACATGGTCTGGGACGTGTTTTTCATACCAAGCCCAATATCCTGCATTATGGTGAAGCGGGCAGAGGCACACGCCTGAAGTCAGGTATGTTTTTTACCATTGAGCCCATGATCAATCTGGGTCGCCCCGACGTCAAAGTGTTGGGCGATGGATGGACAGCGGTCACGCGAGACAAATCATTGTCGGCTCAGTTCGAACATTCCATTGCTGTGACCGATACCGGCTTTGAAATATTCACAAAGAGCCCCAAAAACCTAGACAATCCCCCTTATAATCTAACATGACCGAAAAACCTCCAATCTCCAAAAAAACTCCCAATAAAACAACACGGGAGTTGACGGATCAAGAGGCCGGGCAGGTTGTGCAGGCCGAGGCTCAAAAGCTCGGACTGTTACCACGCGAAGACACCAATGCTGACATCGACCCCACCTTGTTTGATGATTTCACTGTGGCCAATGCTGCATCGCCAATCGAGCCTGATATGCAGGACATCAAGGCTGGCGCGCCCCCATTGTTATCAAAAGACAGTAAAGCCCCCTCCCCACACTATCACGGGCACCGAGAGCGACTGAAGCAAAGATTGCTCGACAGCGACGGCGAGGCGCTGGCTGACTATGAATTACTCGAAGCCGTCTTGTTTCGGGCCTTGCCACGCCGCGACACCAAACCCATTGCCAAGGAGCTGTTGCAGCGCTTTGGCAGCTTTGCCGAGGTGATTAACGCATCTGAAGGGGAATTGCGCAAGATCAAGTGGATCAAGGATGGCGCCATTGGTGAATTTGCACTCATAAAAGCTGCCACCCGGCGATTGTTGAAAACAGCCGTCGTTGAGCGGCCAGTACTCACATCCTGGGCCAAGGTTCTTGATCATTGCCGTGCGGCGATGGCTTTTGAACCACGTGAACAATTCAGGATCTTATTCCTCGACAAGCGCAACCGACTGATACTTGATGAAGTCCAGCAAACCGGAACCATTGACCACACTCCGGTCTATGTGCGTGAAATCTGTCGACGGGCGCTCGAAGTTAATGCCACCGCGCTCATTCTCGCCCACAATCACCCATCAGGCGACCCAACACCTTCGCGTGGCGATATTGAGATGACCAAAGAGATTGTCAAAGTGGCCAAAGGCCTTGGCATATCTGTGCACGATCACATCATCATCGCCAAGGAAGGCCATGCCAGCTTCAAGGGTCTGGGCCTGATCTAACAGGTACCGGCGAGAAAAAGACCGCGATAACTGCATTTCCGCAAATCTCGGCATTTGAGCGGCAACTCGCAAAATTGCTAAAGATGGTTCCTCGACAAATATGCGGGGTGGTTTCACGACCCCGAACAATCACTGTGGCCGCATATTTTCAAGGATGACGAAAAGAAAGTTTCCCCTCATTCGTCATCCCGGAATTTTTGTGGCTCGGGTGGCCATATAGTGGAAGGACTTGGATCCATAAAAATATCCGGGATCCATCCTTAAAAATCGCGCATCTTGTTGTTTGAACGCCCTCGCTTAAATGTGCGTCCCTGCAAAAAAACAAGCCAGCGACTTCGAAACCCTAGGCTCCTTCGCGCAATTCTTTTTTCGACAATTTTCCGATCATGGTCTTTGGCAGCTCATCGCGGAATTCTATTTCGGCTGGCTGCTCGATTTTGGAAATCTCACCTTTCAGAAATTCAAGAATTTCCTCCGCTGTGGCTGTTTGTCCGTCCTTGAGCTTGATAAATGCCTTGGGAGCTTCACCGCGATATTCATCAGGAATGCCGATGACCGTCACCTCTTCAACAGCGGGGAAACGATAAATCGCTTCTTCGACCTGGCGAGGATAAATCTTGAAGCCGGAGGCAATGATCATATCCTTGAGGCGATCAACGATATAGATAAAGCCATCTTCCGCAATATAACCAACATCGCCGGTTCGGAAATAACCGTCCACGGTGACCTCTTCTGTCGCTTCTGGTCTCTTCCAGTATCCGGGCATGACCTGTGGACCCTTGATGCAGATCTCGCCAGACTCAGTCAGGGGCATTTCGATGGTTGGATCATCAATGGAGCGGATCGTAATCGTCGTGCCAGGCACCGGAATACCGATGGAACCATCGCGCGGTTCGCCATCAACGGGGTTTGCCGTTGCCATGGGGGATGTTTCGGAAAGACCATAGCCCTCGATCATTTTGCACCCCGAAACCTCAATGAACTGTTTCCTGATTTCGCCGGGCAACCCAGCTCCCCCAGAAATACAAAATTTCAAAGAGGAAAGATCAACGCTTTTGATATCTGGATAATTGAGCATGGCAGTATAAATAGTTGGCACACCCGGCATCACCGTTGGTTTGCGCTTGGCAATAAGCTTCAAAGTATCTTTCAGCTCAAATTTGGGCACCAATAGCAATTCAGCTCCATGAGAAACACCAAAATTGAGAATGGTGGTCATGGCAAACACATGGAAAAACGGCAATATGCCTAGTATCCGCTCTGTACCAGGTTCAAGATTAGTCACCCAGTCCATGATCTGCGCGGTATTCGTGGTCAGATTGGCGTGGGTCAGCATGGCTCCCTTGGGAACACCTGTGGTGCCGCCCGTATATTGCAAGACGGCCAAATCATTGAGGGGGTCAATCTGGGCGACGACGGGCTCACCTGCATTAAACATCACTTGTTCGGCAGAGCTTATTTTGTCGATCTGTGATGAATTGCGCCATTTGGCGACTTCTTTGCCCTTGACCATCTTGAAGAGAAAGGACTTTACGCTGGGCAAAAGCGCACTGAAATTGGCGATCACTGCTCTTTTCAGCACGCCTTTTTCTATCAATGCTTCCACTTTGTCGAACATCAGCTTGAGATCAAGGGTCACCATCAGATCAGTCTCGCTGTCACCTATCTGATATTCGAGTTCGGGAATGGTATAAAGAGGATTGAAATTGACCACACAGGCGCCGGTTTTCAAGATGGCATAATAAAAAATGATATAGGTGGGGGTGTTGGGAAGCAGCAAGCCGACCTTGCTATCCTTGCCAATCCCCATATCGGACAGTCCGCGCGCGGCGCGTGCAACCAGCTGCCCCATCTCGCCATAGGTGATTGTACGGCCCAAAAACTCGCTGCAGACCCTTTTGGGATAGGTGGCAATGGCTTGATCAAACATATCAGGCAAACTCTGAGGCGTGTATTCTTTGTCCCAAAGAAGACCAGGAGGATAATGTTGTGACCAAAGGTTCTGGTTTGACGTTTCTTCCATGATGTACTTCGTCCCTTTTTGTTGTTCAGCATTGCTTGCGAGGCAATTCCCCTCTTAAAGTCTTTTAGTTGCCAATATA
>JAJRQA010000226.1 GCA_024280475.1 Alphaproteobacteria bacterium | reverse complement strand
TATGTGGCGCGCACCGATACCTTCATCGAGAAGGAAAGCTCTGTTAATGAGCAGATCGACCGCATGCGCCACGCCGCGACGCGTTCGGTATTGGAGCGCGATGATGTGATCATTGTCAGCTCGGTGTCGTGCATTTATGGCATCGGCTCGGTGGAGACCTATACGGAAATGACCCTGACCATCGAGGTTGGGGAGGAAATCAAACATGAGGATGTGACGACGCAGATCACATCTGTTGGTCAGCGCGCCCTTATTGGCGAGCTGGTGGCACTGCATTACCGGCGCAATGACATGTCGTTCGAGCGCGGTAATTTTCGTGTGCGCGGTGACGTCATCGAGCTTTGGCCACCGCATTTGGAGGATCGTGCCTGGCGTTTTTCCCTGTTTGGCGACGAGATACACGAGATCGTCGAATTTGATCCGCTGACCGGCGAAAAGATCCGCGATCTGGAACGCTTGAAAATTTACGCCAACTCTCATTATGTGACGCCGCGCCCGACCCTGCATCAAGCGATGGAAGGCATCAAGGTTGAGCTTAAGCAGCGTCTTGCTGAACTGGAAAATGCCGGTCGTTTGCTGGAATATCAACGCCTCGAGCAGCGTGTCACTTTCGATCTGGAGATGATGGCGGCCTCTGGTGCTTGTGCTGGTATCGAAAACTATTCGCGCTATCTAACCGGCCGCAACCCTGGCGATCCACCGCCCACCCTGTTTGAATATCTGCCGGAAAACGCGCTGGTATTTATCGATGAAAGCCATGTCACCATTGGTCAGCTAGGCGCCATGTTCAGGGGTGACTTTAAACGCAAATCGACCCTTGCCGATTTTGGCTTTCGCCTGCCTAGCTGCATGGATAACCGCCCTTTGCGTTTTGAGGAATGGGATGTCATGCGCCCGCAGACCGTTTGCGTTTCGGCAACACCTGGACCGTGGGAGATGAACGAGACGCAAGGCGTATTTGCTGAGCAGGTCATTCGTCCAACCGGGCTGACGGATCCCGATATCGACATCAGGCCAGCGGGGACGCAGGTTGATGATCTACTGGATGAGGTCAAACAGGTGGCCGCCAAGGGCCTGCGCACGCTGGTCACGACACTGACCAAGCGCATGTCGGAAGATCTCACCGAATATTTTCATGAACAGGGGGTGCGGGTGCGCTATATGCATAGCGATATCGACACGCTGGAGCGCATCGAAATCCTGCGCGATCTGCGCCTTGGTGCGTTTGATGTGCTGATCGGTATCAACCTGTTACGCGAGGGACTGGATATTCCAGAATGTGCGCTGGTGGCCATTCTGGACGCGGACAAGGAAGGCTTTTTGCGTTCCGAAACCAGTTTGGTGCAGACCATTGGCCGCGCCGCCCGTAATGTCGAGGGCCGGGTTATTCTTTATGCCGACAAGATCACCGGTTCCATGCAGCGCGCCATCGATGAGACCGACCGTCGCCGCACCAAGCAAGAAGCCTACAATAAAGAGCACGGCATAACGCCACAAAGCGTCAAAAAGAATATCGGCGATATTCTCAGCGGTGTTTACGAGCAGGATCATGTCACGGCTGGTCTGGGCGAGGGCTTCTCGGATGGCGGGCAAGCGCCGCTGGTGGGCCATAATCTGGAAACTGTGCTCGGCGATATGGACAAGCGCATGAAAGAGCTGGCGTCTGATCTGGAGTTCGAAGAAGCCGCCCGCCTGCGCGACGAAATCAAGCGCCTGCGCGATGTCGAAATGCTCGTTGCCGACGACCCGCTGGCCCGCCAATCCGCCATCGAAGACAAAAGCACCAAGCCGCGATCAGAAGGCGGCAGGGCAGGTTCGCGGACCTATAAGAGCAAGGGCAGGAAGCCAAGGCGGCGTTGAGGGAATAATTTTAATGGTCGCACCCCTTGGCCTAAAAATCCATGATCCCGGTTAACCCGTCACAGGACGAGGTTTTTTGATCGTCAATAATCTGGTTGCGGGAGTGATCAGAAATTGTCGCGTCAGTTGGGCAATCATGGGCCGCGACAGGCCAAAGGCAAGAGCGATGCTCGCCACGAATAAAATTAAGAGCGCGAAATAGGGTGGCAAAGTGCCAACATATTGCAACAGGTCCGATTTCCAGAATATCAGGACAAAGAACCCGTGCCAAACATAAATAAACAGTGAATTTTGCCCGATATTTGACAGGCTCAGTTTTTGCCTTGGCATGGCCAGTATCAAAGTCAGTGACAGGACAAAGCCGATGCCAAGTAGTGCCAGGCGGAACAGTCCAGCGGTGGCGTCGGGGTTTCCCAATGCTGAATAGGATTTACTTCCCCATAACCATTGTGAATGCAAGTCAAAAGACATGCTGAACAGAACGAATACGAGAAGCATCAAGCAGCCGAAAAGGTAAAAAATCCACCTTGGAATGGCAACGATTTTAAACGCATTAAGCACATGTGGCGCGATTAAATGTCCAGCTAGAAACAGCGGGAAAAAATAGATTATTCTTGAAATGCCCAGCGTGTAGTTAATCCCATCAAGATAGCCAGCGGTGATGGCAAGCAATACTGACAGCAAAAGAGGATATTTCAACTTTAAAAAATACGGCAGCAACAATCGCCAGGCAAATAGGCTGATCAGGAACCACATAATCCAGAACGGCATGGCTCGAATGCCGTATCCGCTGGCCTTACCGGCAAGCAAGTAGAAGAAAATTTCATATAAAATGCTGAAAATGATAAAGGGAACGAGGGGAGACCAGGCCGCTTTTGTTATATTTGGGTTGTCAGGGTCATTTTTGCTCAGCATGCCCGAGATCATCACGAAAGCGGGCATGTGAAACGCGTAAATCATCAGATAAAACAGGTTTGCAATGTCGCTTTTAGCAATGAGTGGCTCGATCAAATGGGCAAACACAACGAGCAGAATCAATACCGCTTTAGCATTGTCCAGTGAATAATCGCGAATTGTGTGTTGATCTGAATGCAAAACTGATTGTCCCGTGGGAATTCTTCTTGATCCCCATAGTAACATGAACCCGTTCTTGGTCTGTTGAGAGATATGGTTAATAAAAGATGTGCAAAAAGGGAATGCAAGTTATGTTTCAGGCAGGAGGTGGACCGATATCTGCTTTCATTGCCATTTTTCTGGGAATGTGGTCAGCCATTATATATCTGTATATCAAAGCAGGTATAAATTCTTGGATGAAATCAGGTGATAAAAGCCACGATATATTTGGTCGTCGTTTTGGCGGGCTCTACCATTTGTTTTTTGGGTCGTAATCGTTTTCTATGCCTACACGAACCGACAAACAATTTTGAAGTTTTTTTGAATTTGTCGACTCAATGAACCCCGATTATTTGCGCTGATATTAACTGGCCTTCCCTTCTATATTGCTGCATTTCTATTTTTCGTTTGGGTTGCTCCAAAAACACAAATTGATAAATAGCTCTCCTCACATCATCGGGGTGCTTGTCACCGGGATCCAATGGCGTAGGCGCTTGAGCAATATTCCCATTGAAGTTGTTGGCGGTCAGCGAGGTCAATGGATACCTGTAACAAGTACGGGCATGACGATAAATGACGAGTACGCGCATGACATTTTGTTGACTACTGTTTTTCTCCCTCTCCCCCTTTGCGGGGGAGAGGGGCGGGGTGAGGGGACAAGAGGTGCAAGGTTCGAAGGTTCCTCCCCTCACACACAAGTGTTTGCTTTGGGGTGGTAAATTCAGGCCGCTTGACTTATACGGTCCGTAAAGATTATTTCCCCGCTAGCAAAGGATCTCCCCATGCCCAAATCCCTTAAAAAAATGTTTGATGCCGAGCCTAAATCACCGCTTTATGTGGCGGTCAATCGGGTGCTGGTCAAGAACGACCCCAACTTGATGAAGATGATGAAGCAGGCCAGCGCTAAAATGTGTTTGGCGACGGCGCTATCACCGGGCTTCAAGGGCTTTGATTTGATGGGGCAGATCGGCTCTTGCCCGATGGGCATGCGTTGGGCAGCCAGCTCTGATATGCGCGAGGAGCTGTCGCATATCTGGATCGATCAGATCACCTATTGGGACAGTTGGGAGGCGCACGAAAAGTTTCATGAGACCTTTGAAGATGTGGTGGTGGAAGCCTGCGCGCGCTGCGGCGATGTGCTGCTCGATGGCCCAGAAGAACCGGTTTACCGCATCGTTGCGAGCAAATTGCCCAAGCTGATTTCCAAGAACCAGATGCTTAAAATGGGCTTTGATAATAAGGGCGATACGTCTGGATATGCGATGGATAGTGGCGAGACCGTCACCGTTATGGCTCAGCATCTCTTGCGCCCCGGCAAGGAGGATATTTTCGAAAAAGCTGAAGTGCAGGTGATGGACAAGCTGATGGAAACCAGTGGTGTGCTGGGCTATCAGATTTTGAAGCGCATTGGCTTTTCGACGCTTGGCAGCGGACACGCCACCACCGAAAGCATGATGGCCGATATGATCTCACCGTCTGGGCAAAACCTCAAACGCACAGCTGAAGTCTGGGAGGGCTATACGGTGCCGGCGCAATATCTGGTGCAGGTGGAATTTGACAGCCTGCAGGCGGCGCAGCGCGGCATGCCGCACGTCAATGTCAATCCAGAGATCCTGTTTATTCACGGTCCAAAGGTGTTCGATAATTTGCTTAGAATGCCAAGCGTTTATATTTCTGGCTCCATGTTTGCCGAACATACTTATCGCGAAGTTTTGCAGGGCAACAAGAAATAAGCGGCCCCGCCTTTGCTTTGTCTGCGTGATTGGGTAAGACTACCGGACTTAAAGCGGGGAGAGTGCCATGAAAAAATTGAGAATTGCGATTATATCGCTGTTCACGCTGCTGATGCTGGGCGGTATGACCAGCCCTGGTCAGGTTGACAATGCTCAATTGGCGGATCTGCAAAGCAGTTTGGACACCTATAAGCAAGTCTCGCTGGCGCGCGATGTGGAAGGATTGCTGTCCTTTCTGCATCCCGGCCTGTTTACGCGAGAGCCAAAAGAGCAGATCCGAAAAATGATGACGGAGGCTTTTGGCAATGGCAAGGCACCGACAATACAAAAGATTGAGTTTCAGATCATTAGCCCTGTTCAGCCCTTTAGCCAAGGTGTCTTCGTGCGTGTGGGAGCATTGAGCGAGTTGACCATGACCCGGCCAGGGGATGTGACGCCGCAAATCGATGCCTTGATGGTTGGTCTTATTAAAGAGCGTATGGGTGCAGTCGAAACAGCGATTGACGAGCAAAAAAATGTCATTGTGATCAAGAAAAAATCCTGGATGCTTGGGGTCAAGCAAGCGGGCGGGGACTGGAAATTTATTGATCAGCACCGCATCGGATTTTTCTTTGACAATAAATTATTGCCCGATGATCTCTTGAGCATGGTGAAATAAGAATTAGACCCTTTGCAGCACGAAAAATATCGCAAAGGCCAGAGTGGCGGCGACCGGCAGGGTAATCAGCCATGCAAGAATGATCTGGCGGATCATCTGCCAATGGGCCGAGCGATTGGCAATGCCGATACCAAATAGGCCGCCGACCGAGCAATGGGTGGTTGAGACGCCCCAGCCAAACACAGCGGAACCGGTGACGAGGATTGAGGTCACCAGATTGGCGGTAAAACCTTGACCGGCATTCATGTCGGCGATTTTGTGGGCCAATGTATCGGCGATGCGGCCAGCGGCCAGGTAGCCCCCAAGTGCCATTGATAGTCCCACCAGCGCAACCCCCCAGACAAGGCTTGAGGGATCAGATAAAGCTACGGCGCCAGATCCTACCAGCAGACCAGTAATTTTTGCTGTGTCCTGCAGTCCGCGCGCGAAACCAACGGTGCCAGCGGTTAGAAAGTGCAGAGCGTTGATCAGTTTCTCGGCGCTCAGGCCGATCATCTGGCCTTGATAGCGCTGGCGGCAATGAGGCTCATCGCCCACCACGACGCGCAAACCCGTCGGGATCATATGTTCACCGCACCGCGAATGCATGGATAGGGTGCCGTCTTTATTCACAACCGGATGCAATGGCGGCATATTAATCGCCACGACATGCTCGCTTTGCGCAATACAGACGCAGGTTTCACGATGAATACCAAGCTTCTTGCGGGTGGTCGTAAAGATGTAATAGAGGCCAAGCGTCAGCACGAGGGCCAGCAAAGGCGCGATCAGCAAAGGCAGCGCGAAACGCGAGCCCAGCAAGATCAGCTCGACACCGCCAGGTGCAATCAGACCAGCGCCCACCAGCCCGCCAACAATCGCATGGGTGGTGGAAATGGGAAAACCAAGCCTTGTGGCCAAAAACACGGTGCTAGCGGCGGCCAATGTTACCGAAAGCAAAAAGTCAGGGTCGGCTAGCACATCGGCACCCACCAGCCCCTTGCCGCTAAACGCCTTGATCAGCGCCGTGCCGAGTAAAAGCGCTGCAACCGATCCGGCCAGTGTCGTCACCATAGCCCAGGTAATAGCTGTTTTGTAATTGGTGGTGCGACTGGCAAACAGTGTTGCAACACCCTTGAAATTATCGTTTGCCCCATTGGAAAAAGCCAGCCAGGCAACGGCGAGCAGCATAAGGACGAGCGAAATTGTCAAGGCGGACCTCCCTTTTTGGGGTTTGTGTCTTGTGATAAGTTTTTATGACCAGCTTTAGTTCCCGGCATAAGGTAGCATAAATCTGGCGATTAAGCGTCTGACATTGCAATCACATTTTCGAGAGCAAATTGGGATCGACTTGAAAAACCCTCATTCCCATGTCTTCAATCATGTCTTCAATTATGCACATTGTTGTGAATGGTAATGTGTAAACAAGTGCGCTAAGAGTTGCGCGAAAGTTTAATTTTACCAAATATCGGGATTATAGTGAGGACTATTATGCAAAGAATAATTTCAACATTTTCAATGCTCATATTTGTGGCATTTGCATCCCTGTCGGGGGCTGTCGCCGGTGAGTTGAAAATTAAGGATATTAAAAAGGGCGATGGGGCCGAAGCCGTTGCTGGACACAAGGTTTCTGTGCACTATACGGGTTGGCTCCTGGACGGTAAAAAGTTTGATTCAAGTCTTGATCGCGGTAAGCCCTTCAGCTTTACTCCTGGTCAGGGACGCGTCATTCCAGGTTGGGAAAAAGGCGTATTAGGCATGAAGGTCGGTGGTAAGCGCGAGCTGATCATTCCGCCCGAACTTGGCTATGGCAAACGCGGCGCCGGTGCTACCATCCCCCCCAATTCAACCTTGAAATTTGAAATTTCATTGCTCAAGGTCGAAGCGCCAAAATTCAAAAATATCAGTAATAGCCAGCTCAAGGACGAACTCAAAAAAGGCACGGTCATTTATGATATACGCCGCCCCGAAGAGTGGAAAAAAACCGGCATCATCAAGGGCAGCCGCCTGTTGACGTTCTTTGACGAGCAGGGGCAGATCAATCCCGATTTTCAGGACAAATTCTCCAAGCAGGTAAAAAAGACTGACAATGTGATTTTGATCTGTCACGTCGGCAACCGGACCAATGCCATCTCGAATTTCCTCGCGGAGCGCGCGGGCTACAAGGGTGTTTTGAACGTTACCAAGGGCATTACCCATTGGATCAAGGAAAAGAACGCGGTTGTTAAAGCAGATATTCCCAAAGACTGCTGGTTGTGTGGGAAGCGAGTGAATGTGCAACGAGGATCCGGGGCCCAATAGCAGCGGGATTTATGATTACATGATTTAAAAGAGGGGGGCTTTGCGGTCCCCCTTTTTATTGTCTGGAAAAACGTTCGTCGTGCCGAGCGAGCAAATGGGGGAAAACGCTCGCTTTTCGTCGTTTAATATTGTTGGCGGAATTGTCTTGAATATGTAATATTCTGGGTATTAGATATGATGAATATTTAACCTAAAGAACTGGATGGTACCCCTTTGCATAGAAGATTTTCCCTGTTCGTATTGGTATCGGGCGTGTTTTTATCGTCTGCTGCACTCGCTGATCGCTCACAATTGGCGCCAAAAGGCGCTGCCATTGCTGGCAATGGGGCAACTGCTGTTGAACCATTATTGTCAAATATTCGTCAAATGACGGTGGTTGGCAAGCGGGCAGGAGAGGGCTATTTTTCTCCCAATGGCCGTTTGATGATCTTTCAGTCCGAGCGTGAGCCAGGCAACCCGTTCTATCAGATGTATCTGATGAACCGCGATACGGGGGATGTGCACCGCATTTCACCCGGTCTTGGCAAAACTACCTGTGGCTGGATACATCCGGTGCAGCAAAAGGCGCTGTTTGCTTCAACGCAAAATGATCGAAGCGCCAATGCCAAGCAGGTAGCGGAGCTTAAAATACGCGCTTCAGGTAAAAAACGCCGTTATAGCTGGGACTATGACGAAACATATGAGATCCACGAAGTCGATTTCAGTACCGGGCGCTACAAAAATCTCACCAATATGAAGGGCTATGATGCGGAAGGGTCCTATTCTCCCGATGGCCGCACGATTGTTTTCGCGTCAAACCGCGAGGCGTATAATCATAAATTGAGCGATGCTGAACAAAAGCTGTTTGCCAAAAACGCCTCCGCCTTCATGGAAATTTACACCATGAATGCCGATGGCAGCAATGTGAAGCGTTTGACGTCGGCACCGGGTTATGATGGCGGGCCGTTTTATTCAAGCGATGGCAAGAAGATTGTCTGGCGCCGGTTTTCGCTTGATGGGCGCTCGGCTGAAATACATACAATGGATGCGAACGGGCAAAATAAGCGCCAGGTCACCAAATTGGGTCTGATGTCCTGGGCACCGTTTTATCACCCGTCTGGCGACTATATCATTTTTGCGTCCAATCGCTTTGGGCACGCCAATTTCGAGCTGTTCATCATGGATGCGCTGGGGCGCGGGGATCCTGTGCGCGTGACAAACTCCAAAGGCTTTGATGGTCTGCCGGTGTTCACGCCCAATGGCAAATCCCTGTCCTGGACCTCCAAGCGCGGCAAAAGTTCAGCCGGCAATGGTTCACAGATTTTCATGGCCGACTGGGATGATGCCAAAGCTCGCCTGATGCTTGGCTTGGCGCAGCCTGCAGGAGCAGATGAAACAGCTGCTAATGTGTCGTGTAAGGATTGTAAGGAACAGATTTCACGTCTGCGCTGGCATGTTGCAACGCTGACTTCCGAGCAAATGAACGGACGCCTGACCGGCACTAAGGGTGCCAAGCGAGCAACGACATATGTGGCGGATGTTTTCCGCTTGCTGGGGCTCAAGCCAGCGGGTGACAATGGTACCTATTTCCAGTCTTTCACCTTCACATCAGGCGTATCGCTTGGCGACAATAACAGCCTGACTATTGCAGCCAAAGATCATTCTTTGGGGCCAACTCTTGATGAAGAATGGCGCCCCTTGTCCTTCTCGCGTAATGGACGGCACAAGGAGAGCGGTGTGGTATTTGCCGGTTTTGGTATTGAAGCTCCCAAAACAGACAAAGGCGAGGCGTATAACTCCTATGAGGACGCAGACGTCAAAGGCAAATGGGTACTGATGTTCCGCGGTTTGCCCGGCAATATTAAACCAGCCCAAAGGCTGCATTTAAGCCGTTTTGCACGTCTGCAATATAAAGCATCTGTGGCCAAGTCAAAAGGCGCGATCGGCATCCTTGTGGCTCCAGCACCCGGGGTCAAATACAAGGATGAGCTGGTCAAGCTATCGCTCGATGCGGTCGGTGGAACTAGTTCCCTCAACGCCGTTTCCATCAATAAGGGATTGTTTGAGCGGATCATGGATCCGCTGGGTAATGGCTTTGGTGCATTGATGAAAGCCGTCGATAAAGGCGAAGAAATGCGCGCCACATTGGTGCCTGACATTAAGATCGCCAGTACCATAAATATTGTTCGCAAGAAGAAAATCGGGCGCAATGTGCTGGCGCGTCTGGCCTCTGGTGCAAAAGAAAACCGCGCTGCCGTGATCCTTGGCGCACATATTGATCATCTCGGGCAGGGCAATGTTTCTGGTTCCCTGGCGCTGGGCGATGATGCTGACAAGATGCATGCTGGCGCTGACGACAACGCATCGGGTGTTGCTGCTCTGCTGGATATTGCCGAACGGTTCGCCGGGGCTCATAAATTTGGGGCACTGAAACCAGAGCGTGACATTATTTTTGCGGCCTGGTCTGGCGAAGAACTTGGGCTGATCGGCTCGGATCATTTCACCAAAACAATGATCGAGAAGACGGCTGAAAAAGGTTTGTATGGAAAATATACCGCTTATCTCAATATGGATATGGTAGGGCGTTTGCGCAACCGGGTGATCCTCAGCGGGTTGGGCTCCAGTTCTGTCTGGCTCCAGCTTGTCGAGCATGCCAACATCCTTGCCGGGCTAAATCTGAAACTTTCAAACAATAGCTACCTGCCAACGGATGCGACCAGCTTTTATCTGGCAGGCGTGCCGGTTTTGCATGCCTATACCGGCTCTCATAAAGACTATCACTTGCCGTCCGATACCTCTGGCAAGATCAATTATGAGGGTTTGGCAAAAATTACCACTTTGATGGAAGGGGTGGCCCGCCAGCTCGTGCGATCCACAAAGGCTCCTGATTATCTCAAGCAGAAAAAAGCATCAAGAGACGGTGCGCGTCGCGCCTCACAGGTCTATCTTGGCACCGTGCCCGACTATGTTTCTGGCGGCCACAAAGGCTTGAAACTGTCAGGGGTAATGAAAGGGGGGCCAGCCGCAAAGGCGGGCCTTGCTGCTGGTGATGTGATTGTTCGACTGGCCGATGCGGACATCGAAAATATTCACGATTATGTGCGGGTCATAAATATGCTGAAAATTGGCAAAACCATTAAAGTAGTGGTGTTGCGCGATCAAAAGAAGCATGAATTTAATTTGACCCCAGCGCCCAAGGAATAAGTCGGCGACCACTCGATGAACAGTTTACATGCCTGATGCAATGAAATAGTTCGCATCATGTTTTATTTATGCTGGTCAAAGAGCGGCTGGGGTGTTATTTCAAATCGTCAACCATGGATTTTTGCTTTTCGTCTGCGCGAGCAATGCAGCCGGCAAGAGAAATCAGAAATTTCAAACCAGGAGGTTGACGCCCAATGAGTTCTTCTAACAAAAGATCCCCCAAGATTGCCCCTGAACTTTCCCTGACATTTGATGATGTGCTGCTGCGCCCGGGCCCAAGCGATGTGCTGCCATCTGACGTCGAATTTAAAACCAATCTGACGAAAGAAATTTCGCTCAATATTCCTGTCTTGTCTGCCGCGATGGATACCGTCACGGAAGCCCGTCTGGCCATTGCCATGGCGCAAGAAGGTGGCATTGGTGTCATTCATCGTAATTTGAGTAATGAAGAACAGGCATCCGAAGTTGAGCAGGTCAAGAAATTTGAAAGTGGCATGGTCGTCAATCCTTTGACATTGGCTCCAACAGCGACTTTGAAAGAGGCTTTGGCCCTTGGCGCCAAGCATGGGTTTTCTGGTTTCCCTGTTGTTGAGAACCCAACGGCCCCCGGCCAGCCCGGAAAATTGGTCGGCATTTTGACCAATCGCGATGTGCGCTTTGCGACCAATCAGAACCAACCGGTTTCAGAGCTTATGACCAAAGAAAATCTCGTCACGGTCAGCGAGAATGTTGATATGGGCAAGGCCAAGCAGCTTTTGCACAAATATCGCATTGAGAAATTGCTGGTAGTCGATGATGAGTATCGCTGTATTGGCCTGATTACGGTCAAGGATATTGAAAAAGCCCGCCAGCATCCTGATGCCTGCAAGGATGAACAAGGGCGATTGCGGGTCGCGGCGGCGACCTCGGTTGGCGACAAGGGCTTTGAGCGTGCCGAGCATCTGGTTAGTGCGGGTTGCGATCTGATCGTTGTTGATACGGCTCATGGACAAAGCTCACATGTGATCGATATCGTGCGGCGCATCAAGGGATTATCTGGAAATGTGCAGGTCGCTGCTGGCAATGTCGCCACCGGTGATGGAGCCAAGGGTTTGATTGATGTGGGCGCAGATGCCGTGAAAGTTGGTATTGGCCCGGGCTCGATTTGTACGACCCGCATTGTTGCCGGGGTCGGGGTTCCTCAATTGAGCGCCATTCTGGATGCGGTCGAGGCGGCAGACAAGCAAGGGGTTCCGGTGATCGCCGATGGCGGTATTAAATATTCTGGCGATATGGCCAAGGCGCTGGCGGCCGGCGCGCAGGTCGTGATGGTCGGCTCGCTACTGGCTGGAACACAAGAGGCACCGGGGGAGGTTTATCTTTATCAGGGGCGCTCTTACAAGAGTTATCGCGGTATGGGATCGGTAGGCGCCATGTCGCGTGGATCAGCTGATCGTTATTTCCAGCAAGAGGTCAGCGATCAGATGAAATTCGTGCCCGAAGGCATTGAGGGGCAGGTTGCCTTCAAAGGACCAGTTGCGGGCGTCGTACATCAATTGATCGGAGGCCTGCGCGCAGCGATGGGCTATACGGGAGCTGCCAATTTGCAGGACTTTCGCGACAAATCGCAATTCGTGCGCATATCCAATGCTTCGTTGCGTGAAAGCCATGTTCATGACGTGGCCATCACCAGAGAAAGTCCCAATTATCCGATGACGCAAGGTTAGTTTTAAATCTTTCAAGCATAGGTCAGATAAATGAATTTTACGGCGATCATATACCCGCTTCTCGCGCAAGTTGCGCTGACCTTTGTCTTGATGTTCGCCATGGCCTTTAACCGGGTGAAAGCTGCGCAGGCGCGCCGATACAAGCTGCGCGATATCGCTGTTAATTCAGCCAACTATCCAGATGATGTGCGTAAATCGGGCAATAGTTACGTCAATCAATTTGAACTTCCCGTACTTTTTTATCTGGTCTGTGTCGTGCTGATGATCTCTGGCCCCGGCAATAACAAGCTCTATTTGATGCTCGCCTGGGCCTTTGTGGCGACACGCATCGTGCATGCTTTTATTCATGTTACGTCAAATAATGTCATTCGCCGTTTTTACGCGTTTTTGGCCGGGGCCATCATTTTGATCGCCATGTGGGGATTGCTGGCGTTCGAGCAACTCACCTAGAGCGATTTGCAGGGTTATTTTGCCAGTCTGACGTGTAGAACGCTTCTCTGATTTTAATATTTTGTTAGCCTAAAACAATGGATCGCCGCGCACTTGTGCTCTTTAGGTGCGTGATATGCACGTTTATTGCATTGAGAATTCCACATACAGGCAAAGGTTCGCCCTTGCTTGGTATTTGGGTCTCAACAATTAGATGATGAGCAAGCGACAATGAACAAAATACAGAGAAAGCCCTCATTTTTGGAGCGTTTTTCCCGCTCTGCAAAAGGCACGACGGTCGTAATTTTCTCCTTTATGGCCCTCCCGATAATGGCACTGGCCGGCGGAGTGGTTGATTATGGCACCGCCTTGCGGGTCAAATCGGAGCTGACAGCAACACTTGATGCCGCTTTGCTGGCGGCGACACAGGCCTATGCGCTTGACGACAGTGTTGATACCGTCAAAACCGTCAATGATTTCATTGCCAAGAACTATACATTGTCAGGCAAGACACTCTTGTCCTCCTCACTCGTCGTCAATGATCCAACGATCAGCGATGATGGCGAGATGACTGCACAACTTGATGTCAAGGTTTCCACCAATTTTTTGAAGCTTGTGGGTTTTACAGAATTTGACT
>JAJRQA010000225.1 GCA_024280475.1 Alphaproteobacteria bacterium | reverse complement strand
CCCTATGAACGTCCCCCAGAGTTATCGACAGGATGATCCGGGCTTCCCTCTTGCTGTCTCCCTTGCCACGGTAATCTTGTCTGGTCGGAGTGCTGGTAGTTTTGTCCAGGGTTCGCCTGCACAGGCCGGTCTTCTTCTGGAGCACTGAGCATCCCAAGTTTGCGCTGGAAATTCTGGATCAGCATCTTGTCTTCCCTGCCGCGTTCGATCAGGTCATCAATTTGCTTGTCCTTATTTTCGATCTGGTTGTCTTTTTTCTCAAGCTGATCACGCAGTAAATCATTCTCCCGCTCCATCTGGATAATGAGGGGTGCGTCCATTTTTGCCACTTGCTGACCTTCCTCCCCCGCGTCATTCACAGGTGTGTCTTCTGTCCTTTGGTCTGGGGTGGACAGACCATCGGTTGTCTCGCCTTGTCCGGTCATGTCATGAACTGGTTGTTGCCCCATTGCTTGCGGGACGTTGCCCGTGCTGTCTGGCATGGTCTGGGCATGTCCCGATAGTGACGCGCCAGCATTGACGGACATCTCGGATTGGTGACCGGTCTGGTCATGTGTGGGCCTGTCCTCAAATAGCGCAGCGGTAGGACGAGCGGAAACGTCCTGATGTGTCAGGCGCTGTTGCTCTTTGGTCTGGGCGATCAGGCGATGCACACTCTGTTCGTCGACGCGCCATTCTTCACCATTGAGGGTTTCGACCTTTTCGCAATCCAGCTTGCCCTTGGTGCAATAGCGCGACAGGGAACGGCGATTGCGGGCAATGCCAGCTCCATCAAAAAGGGAAGCAACCTGATAAAGATCGAGCGCAAAATGTGGCTCTGTTTTGTGTGGCCTGTCCTGTCCTGACAGGGAGCTGGTCATGTCTTGGCCAGACCAGCCTTGGCTTGATATGTCATTCATTAGTTAATTTTAGCAGGGAAATTGGCAATTCTTGTACGGTGTTATCCCCAAGCTGACAATTGCCAAGCAAAGAGAATTTCATAGCTGTATAAACACCCCCAATAATTAAAAGTTTTATCCACACAAAACATTTACAAAATGATGGATTTCTTTGATAGGTTGCACTTCATCGCGTCTAAAACAGGGGAATGAACATGTCAAATAGCTTTTTCAACGAACCTATTCTGAACTCTCCTTATAAAATTCCCACAAGATATCATCCACTTGACAAAAACGGTCAACCACTTGAAGGCCAGCCTGAAGACGGCCGAAGAAAATCTGAGTTTCTCACACCTGTACCTGAATCACGGAAAAGCCGAAGGATGGGGAAAGTTGAACAGGGTGATCTTGGAATTGACGATACTGATCAGTCTACAGAAGTACAAAAATATAATCCAAATTCGCTCGTAAACCTGATTCGTACGCATGTCGCAACTTGGCGTGATCTCCGCAATCCAAATGATTGGGGTGTCACCCCTGTAACCCAGCGTCTACTGACGCATTGGCGGCATCATAATTTTGAGGATATTCAACCCTTTTTCTGCCAAATAGAGGCTGTCGAAACGGCGATATGGCTAAGCGAAGTTGCCCGGAATGAAAAGCAGTACAAGGCAATATGGGAACATATTACAGGGGCAAACAAACAGGCCAATCCAGAAATTATTCGGATGGCCTTGAAGATGGCGACAGGTACAGGCAAGACCACAGTCATGGCCATGCTTATTGCCTGGCAGGCGATCAATGCTATCCGCACTCCAAACAGTAAAAAATTCAGCCGGGGATTTCTCATTATTGCCCCGGGAATTACCATACGTGACCGATTGCGTGTGTTGTTGCCTGAAGACAGCGAAAGTTATTATTCCAGCCGAGAACTTGTTCCAGCAGATATGCTGCGAGATTTGGGGCAAGCAAAAATCGTCATTCAAAATTATCACGCCTTTCAACGACGAGAGACCGTAAAGATGTCGAAGGTTGGTCGCGCATTCGTGCGAGGAAGAGACGAGCCAATAGATACACGGGAGACAGAAGGAAAGATGTTGCAGCGTGCCTGTGGTGAACTGCTGTCGATAAAAAATGTCGTCGTCATCAATGACGAAGCACACCACTGTTACCGAGAAAAGCCGGACACGGATGAGGAAGGTGAATTATCTCCCGAAGAGAAGGACGAAGCAAACAAGAACAATGAGGCTGCCCGTCTCTGGATTTCCGGCATTGAGGCGCTAAAGAAAAAAGTCGGTGTCCCGGCGGTGTATGATTTATCTGCAACGCCATTCTTCTTGAGTGGTTCCGGTTATGCGGAAGGTACATTGTTTCCATGGACTGTGAGTGATTTTTCACTGATGGATGCCATCGAAAGCGGTATCGTCAAGTTGCCTCGTATTCCCGTCGATGACAATATTCCCGAAGCTGACGATCCCATCTATCGCGATTTATGGAAGCATCTGAAAGAACAGGGCTACAGTATGCCTAAAATGGGAGCAAAGAAATCTAAAAACCTTGATCCTCATTCCTTACCATCGCCCATTCAAACAGCACTTAATTCTCTTTATGATCACTATATCAAGGTTGATAAGGAATGGCGTGCAGCGGGTATCAAGACACCGCCTGTATTTATCGTTGTGTGCAACAACACATCGACCTCAAAACTTGTCTATGAATGGATTTCAGGCTGGGCGCGTGAAAGTGAAGACTTCGAAAATGATGACTGGCACCAGGGGCATTTGGAAATGTTCCAGAACTTTGACGAAAATGGCGAACGGTTGGCGCGCCCCAACACACTGCTAATCGACAGTGTGCAGCTTGAATCAGGGGAAGCCCTGGACAAGGATTTCAGGAAATTTGCCGCACCGGAAATCGACAAATTCAAACAGGAGATGCTGGAACGGGGGGCATCACAAAAGGAAGTCGAGAACATAACCGACCAGGAACTTTTGCGCGAAGTGATGAATACTGTCGGCAAGCCTGGAAAACTGGGAGCCGATATACGATGCGTAGTCTCCGTATCCATGCTGACGGAAGGCTGGGACACCAACACGGTGACCCATATTCTTGGACTGCGGGCATTTGGGACGCAACTTTTGTGCGAACAAGTCGTTGGCCGGGCTCTGCGCCGCCTATCTTATGACCTCAATGACAAGGGGCTGTTTGGTGAGGAATATGCCGATATTCTGGGCATACCATTTGACTTTACGGCCAACCCTGTCGTTGCCAAGCCAACAAAACCAAAGCCAATCACCCGTGTCCATGCGCTCAAGGAGCGCGAAGCCCTGACCATTACATTTCCCCGCGTAACCGGTTACCGAAAAGATTTCAGGGATGAGCGGATCAGAGCAGAATTTACAGAAGATTCGCGTCTTGAAATCAATCCGTTAATGGTCGGTGCAACCAGAACTGTGCTGGCTGGTATAGTCGGCGAAGATATTGAGATTGGTCCGGACTATATGAGAGAAATGCGCACCAGTGAGATTTCCTACAATTTGGCAAAAATCCTGTTTTTCAGTCGCTACAAAAAAGTGAATGAACCAGCTCCCATGCACCTGTTTCCATCACTTCAACAGGTTGTCCGACGATGGCTTGACGAAGACTATCTTACCTGTACCGGCCCAAGCATTTACAGGGGAATGGTTCTCTATCGGGATATCGCCAACAGGGCCGTCGAACTGATCGATGCCGCCTGTCAGCGGAAGATGGGGGATGACAAGAGTATCAAGGCGCTGATCGATCCTTATAATCCTCACGGTTCGACTCGGCATGTGGCCTTCAACACCACAAAGGATTTATTTCATGAAACCAGAAAGAGCCATGTCAATCTGGTGGTTTGTGATAGTAGCTGGGAGAGAGAACTGGCACGGGTGCTAGAGTCGCATCCCAAAGTCATATCATATGTCAAAAATCAGGGTCTTCAGTTCGAGGTGCCTTATAGTGATGGAACCAGCAACAGAAAATATATACCGGATTTTATTGTGCAGGTTGATGACGGGTATGAAGACCCGCTCAATCTGGTGGTCGAGGTCAAAGGGCGTCGCGGCGTCGATGAACAGATCAAGGCGGAGACTATGCACACAAAATGGATTCCGGGCGTTAATGCGCTTGGCACATTCGGGCGTTGGGGTTTTCTCGAACTGCGCGATGTGTTCGAGATGGAAAGCGAACTTGGCGAAAAGATCGAGCGGGAGTTTGGCCAGCATATGGATGAAGTTCTGAATAAAAATGCGCAAGCGGGGGAAACGGTCTAATGGCAAGGGCACCAAAGAAACCAAAGAGTATTGAAACGCTTAGCCATGACAGCGCCTCGCGGGTGAATATCCCGACAGCAGAGTTTCAGTCGGCGGCAGAGATGCAGGAAGAAATGCAGCCCGTCGATCCAGTGCCCTATGCCCGCGCGCAATCGCTGACTAAGGGACAGGTGCGCGACCGCGATACCGATCTTGATCCGCAGATCATCTGGAACGGAATGAAAATCACGCTGACCGAAGCGCAAAGACGGCAATTGCAGGACACAGGTACGGTTGAGATTGGTGAGGCGCAACTGACCTGGCGGGGCAAGGACAATCAGGACTGGTCTGACCTCGTCGTGTCTGCGCCACCGCTTTATATTCAAGAAAAGGTGCATCCCAAGGCAATCATCGATGGACTGGCCAAGATCGGTAAGGAAGACTGGCAGTATGATAGTGATGCGCCTGACTTATTCGCCGATTTCAACGGGCTGGATGATCCCGAAGCACGCACAGAGTTTTACGCCCATGAACAGCACTGGTCGAACCGCATGATCCTCGGTGACAGCCTATCAGTAATGGCATCTCTGGCCGAGCGCGAACATCTGCGCGGCAAGGTGCAATGCATTTATTTCGATCCACCTTATGGCATCAAGTTCAATTCCAACTGGCAAGTCTCAACGCAGAGCCGCGATGTCAAAGATGGCAAGCAGGCCGACATCTCCCGCGAGCCGGAACAGGTCAAAGCCTTTCGCGATACCTGGAAGGACGGCATCCATTCGTACCTCACATACCTGCGCGACCGACTGACAGTAGCGAAAGACCTACTGCATGACAGCGGTAGCATTTTTGTGCAGATTGGCGATGAGAATGTACATCGTGTGCGGGCGCTGATGGATGAGGTTTTTGGGGAGGAGAATTTTGTTTCTCAAATACAAATTCAAAAAACAGGAAGTCTGTCAGGGAACCTTCTAGCGAGTACGGTAGATTTCTTAGTTTGGTATGCCAAATCAAAGCCAAATGTGAAATACAGGCAAATCTATGCGGATCGCGTAGCCGGTCATGTATCTTCAGATCGCTACGATCAGATTGAGTTATCCGATTCTTCAGAAAGACGGCTAACGAAAAAAGAGCTCCTCAGGGAAGAAAAAATTCCATGTGGCCGAATTTTTCAGCATACAAGTTTAATAAGTTCCGGTCAAGCATCAGTGTCTCAAGAACTTCAATTTCAGTCTAGGTTATTCACACCTTCATCAGGCAGTCATTGGAAAACAACAATAATTGGAATGGAGAAACTAGGAAAGATTGGACGAATTGCTGCTGGTCCCACAACCGTCAGATATAAAAGGTATCTTGATGACTTTCCATTTGTACCAATAAATGATCGATGGGAATCAATGCAGATGGGAACCGGGCTTGTCTACGTTGTACAAACAAGCCCAGCCGTAGCTGCTCGCGTTATTCAGATGACCACCGATCCCGGCGACCTCGTGCTTGATCCCACTTGCGGTTCCGGCACCACGGCAACCGTCGCCGAACAATGGGGGCGTCGCTGGATCACCATTGACACCTCGCGTGTTGCGCTAGCTCTGGCTCGCACGCGCTTGATGAGCGCCCGCTATCCCTATTATTTACTGGCCGATAGCCAGGAAGGCCGCGCCAAGGAACAACAGATCACCGGCAAGGTGCAGTCAGACAGACAAGTTCATGGCGATATCCGCCAGGGTTTTGTCTATGAACGTGCGCCACACATCACGCTGAAATCAATTGCCAACAATGCCGATATCGATATCATCTGGGAGACTTGGCAGGAAATTCTGGAACCCTTGCGCACCGCGTTAAACAAGACCCTTGGCACCGATTGGCAAGAATGGCAGATCCCTCGTGAAAAAATCCTGCCTTGGCCGCAAGAGGCCATCAAAACATTCGAAGGCATCAACAAGGTCAAGACACTCAAGACCAAGCAGACCCGACTGAAAGAACTCAATAAACTTCTTGGTCGCGAATATACACTGGAAACACTTCCCGAACATCCCGGCGAGCCGATGCCCGAAGCTGCCCATGACCTTCACGAGAAATGGTGGCAAGCCCGCATCACTCGCCAAAAGGAAATCGACGCCTCCATCGCCCGTGCCGCCGATGTGGAATATCTCTATGACCGTCCCTATACCGACAATAGCCGCGTCCGCGTTGCCGGGCCCTTCACCGTCGAAAGCCTGTCACCACACCGCGTTATCCCCTCCGATGAAGAAGAACTGATCGACGATATCGATGCCCTTGAGGGCAAACGCCGCCGTACATCTGCCTCGACGCCACCAACAGATTTCGCCCAACTGGTGCTCGAACATCTGCAATCAGCCGGTGTGCATCAGACCGACAAGCAGGACAGTATTCAATTCACCTCCATCACCGGATGGCCCGGCGAATATATCTGCGCCGAAGCTCATTTCACCGAAGGCGAAGCCGGGCAGGAAAAACGCGCGGGTATTTTGGTTGGCCCTGAATATGGCACCT
>JAJRQA010000224.1 GCA_024280475.1 Alphaproteobacteria bacterium | reverse complement strand
GTCCTCATCTGGAAACATAAGAAAAAACTCAAACAGGCTTGTCGGATAATCTGCCATGGCGAACCTCACTGGAAAGAAATGCACATAAGTTCGTGATATGTTCCTTATATATGGCAGGTGTGCGAAAAATCAACATATGGTATCACCGGAAGCAGGGGGATAAGCATTTCCGATATAGGCTTTTTATGGCAATTGAAATTGACGCTACAATATATGGATTGAACACCAATTATGACAAAAAAAATTGCACTGATCACGGGCATTACCGGCATGGACGGCGCTCATCTGGCGCCGTTGCTATTGGAAAAAGGCTATGCCGTGCACGGCGTTAAACGTCGTTCCTCTTCGTTCAACACATCAAGAATAGACAATCTCTATCTTGATCCCCATGAACATGAAACAAGATTTTTCATGCATTATGGCGATCTCACAGACAGCACCAACCTCATTCGGATCATCCAGGAAACTCAGCCAACCGAAATCTATAATCTGGCCGCGCAGAGCCATGTGGCGGTGAGTTTTGAAACCCCGGAATATACCGGAAATGCCGATGCACTAGGGACTTTACGCCTATTGGAGGCGATCCGTATTTTGAACATGCAGGACAAGACAAGGTTCTATCAGGCCTCCACTTCAGAGCTGTTCGGCAAGGTGCAGGAAGTGCCGCAAAGTGAAACCACGCCGTTTTACCCGCGCTCGCCCTATGCCGCCGCCAAGCTCTATTCCTACTGGATTACCGTTAATTATCGCGAAGCCTATGGTATGCACGCTTCCAACGGTATCTTGTTCAACCATGAAGGACCGATGCGCGGCGAAACATTCGTCACCCGTAAAATCACCCGCGCTGTGGCGGCGATAAAGCTTGGCATGCAAGACAAGCTCTATCTCGGCAATATCGATCGAAGCGCGACTGGGGCTATGCCGGTGACTATGTCGAGGGCATGTGGCGCATATTGCAGCAGGACACACCGGATGATTATTGTCTGGCCACCGGAGAAATGCATTCGGTGCGCGAATTTGTTGAACTGGCCTTCAGACATGCCGGACGGACGATAAAATGGCGCGGTGAAGGGCTGGAGGAGGTTGGCTTTGATGCTGAGACCGGCGAAGACCTGATCGAGATCGATCCGCGTTATTTCCGCCCGACGGAAGTTGAAGAACTTCTGGGGGATGCCTCCAAGGCCAAAAGAGTACTAGACCCGATTCACAATAACAACTCAGCTTACGGACAAATCCACGCCACCTTTCCGACTATCATGCAGTACCCATATTGATGTTGGCCAGCGCCGCTACATTCTTGGCTATCGGGGTTTGCAAGCGGTTATTTCGGTGAATTTCGGAGAAAATGCGGTATTTTTTCATCCGCCCAATAGCATGTTCAACGCCAATGCGAAGTTTGGCGAAAGCCTTGTTGTATTTTTTATCATCTTTACTTAACTTCTTCTTTTTCGGGATTTCAAGGTCTGTTCCTTCATATCCCAAATCTCCCAGCCCAATCACTCCCCTGGGCTTTATGACCCGACTTTCGTCATAAACACGCTTGTCATGTTTTTTGCCATTTTTCCACGGGCCGACCGCCACAATGCGCTTTTTGTTGTCAGTTATGATCTGATGTTTTTTCGTAAAGCGTTTTTTCTTGCCCGAATAGACTTTTTTGCGCTTTCCAGGCATTTTCGGACGCTGAACAGGGCGCTCGGTTCCGTCCACAACCAGAAATAATAGCTCCTCCTGCTCTTCGGCAGTAAGCTTGATTTTGCGCTCCGGCATGCGAAAATGACCGACCATAACAAGCGTCATCGCATTGACCCGGCGGCACACAGTGGGTGCCGACACACGGAACACCAGCCCCATAAATACGTGGGTTGCGTAGGTTCTGTAATACATCAGACAGAGCAATAACTGCTCGGAAAATTCAAGAATATATTTCATCCCGCCACCAATCGCCCGCTTGCGACCCTTGCGAGAAAGACGCTTATGCTCGCTTTCTTGCCAAAGCGGGTAAAGTTTCAGGACAAGATCGTCAAAATCACCAACCGTGATGCCCGAAAGGCGAAAAAACAGCTTTGGACGGGCACGCAAAATATCAAGAACATTCATGACAAAAACCTCATATCCGCATTGTTGCATAATATAGGACTTTTTGGCTATTGTGAAATGGGTCTACTGGGCTGGGAACATACGACAACCTTCTCCCAACTGGTCTCTCAAATGGTCGATGCAGACATGAAAGTCGTTGCCGAGGAAAAAGACCGCAAGGAACGTCATGACTGAGCCATCTAGGAACCACGCAGACAGCCCGATTTATTCGCTAAGCGGCAAACGGGTGTGGATCATACCTATCCCCTTCAGTGCGGCCACTCACGCAGTGATTTGAAAGAAGCGGCATTTTTCTGTGTCATTGATGATCTGACGCATGGTGATCGGCGGCTGGCTCACGAGATTTTCCATGCAGCGGGCGACGATCCGGCCAACGCCTTTGGTTTTGCGGCGGTTGCGGCGAAAACAGAATTCGTCGAGATAGGATTGCAGGTGTTTGGGCGCGATGGCTCCATGATGTGTTCCGAGCAGCCAGCGCTTCAAATATGAGATGGCCCAATGGATGTTTTGCAGCGCATCTCCCGTGCGTTTTTCAGCTTTCGTCTGAACGCTGACCTCGTGTGGCCGCTCACTCAAGGATCGCTCATTATAACTGGCCAGCCCATCCGTTTTTGTGTGCGCATCTGGCTCGATTTCCTTGTCGGCAAAGGCCTTGATCGAGGCTTCAGTATTGTTTGGCGCATGTACCATGCGAACTCTGCCTCCGACCTCAATCGCGACAAAAACCATAGACTTTTCAGAGCCTTTACCGCCAACGAAAGCCTCGTCAAGCTCGACGATAGTGGCCAGCATGGCGCGTTTTTCTCCCCGGCAGGCACGGCGCAATTTGTGCAGCCAGCTCCACGCCGTTTTGTAGGAACCAAAGCCCATAATGCGCTGCAAATCCTTGGCCGAAATACCGTTTTGATGCACACAAATCTCCCACATGGCGCGAAACCACAAACGCAGAGGTTTGCGTGTGCGGGCCAGCAATGTGCCCGATGTCAGGCTGGTTTTATAATGGCATCTGGCGCACTCAAACAGCTTGCCCCCCTTCAGAGCCCAGGTCCTGTCATGGCCACAACTGTCGCAAACAACAGGCCCGTTCCAGCGCAGTTTCATCCAGTATTCACGGCATGCCGCCTCGTCAGGAAAGCGCTCCTCAAACTCAATAATCGTCTTGGGAAACGCAAGCCAGAGCTCATCATGATGGGCTTCGCACATATCAAATATCTCCTTGTCACATAGAGATAATCATTACCTGCCGCATTTAAAGGGATAGGTATGGGTGTGGATCGCCGGACATCGCGGCATGGTGGGGTCGGCTCTGACCCGCCGTCTGGCCGCAGAAGACTGTGAAATCATCACGGCGACCCGCAAAGATGCTGATCTCACAAGGCAGGCGGAAGTTGAAGCATGGATGGCCAAGGCGCGTCCGCAGGCCGTATTCCTTCCGGCGGCCAAGGTCGGCGGCATCCTTGCCAACGGCACCTACCCGGCGCAATTTATCTATGACAATCTGATGATCGCCACCAATGTTATCCACGCTGCACGCATGGTTGGGGTGGAAAAACTGCTGTTTCTTGGCTCCTCCTGCATCTACCCGAAAATGGCGCCACAGCCAATCCGCGAAGAGGCGCTGCTGACCGGACCGCTGGAGCCAACCAATGAATGGTATGCCATCGCCAAAATCGCTGGTATCAAGCTGTGTCAGGCCTATCGACGGCAATATGGCAGTGATTTCATTTCCGCCATGCCAACCAACCTCTACGGCCCTGGGGACAATTTCAACCTTGAAACCTCCCACGTCATTCCGGCGCTGATGCGCAAAGCGCATGAAGCCAAAGAGCGCGGCGACAAAGAAATGACCATCTGGGGAAGCGGCTCGCCGCGTCGCGAGTTTCTGCATGTAGATGATGCCGCCAACGCATTGGTGCATCTGATGACGCATTATTCTGACGAGCAACATGTCAATGTCGGCTCTGGCACCGACCTGACAATCCTCAAACTTACGCAGACCATCGCCGATGTAGTCGGTTTTAAGGGTGAAATCGTCAAGGACACCAGCAAACCGGATGGTGCGCCGCGCAAATTGATGTCCGCCGATAAACTCAAGGCCATGGGCTGGCATCCTGAAATCAGTCTGGAACAAGGTCTTGCCAATACATTTGAATGGTATATGTCAAATAATTCCAGATAAATAGCATAATCTCTATACCTCTTGTTGCTTTTGTGTCTCTGTTGCTAACCAAAACAGCATCAGTATTGCCAAAAACGAGCGTTTTGATTGATGCTACAGCAAGTTTTTGATACATAAGCCTTGTATTGTTTTGTGTATATCAATACCTTCGCCATTTTCGTTACTTGAAATGCTGAAAAAGCTCTATTTTCTAACGCACTGATTACATTGTCATATATTTAAAATACTGTCGGCTTTTTGCCCATCGTATTTTTAATATGGCACGATATGGACAAGCCACGCCACTGTGTGGTTCGTGAGCGTTTCATATCTCCGAAAATGGCGAAGGTATTGGTATATGGTATCCGCGTAAAAAGGATTTTTTCCGTGCTAAAATGGTTATTTTATTCAATTGATCTCTTTCTCTTTGCCCTGTCGCCTTTTGTGGCGCTGCTGCTACGCCAAAGTGTTGCGCCATTTTGGGGGTCGATTGAAAATATCACGCCCTATGCTTTGGTAGGAATTGTTGTAGCTGGCACTATCTTTCTGGTTGCCAGCACCAATAGAAGCGTTTGGAAGCACACGTCCCTGCCTGATTTTCTGCGCATTTTATTCGCAGTTACCATCAGCATCCTTATAACACTGACTATAGTGTTTGTCATGAACCGAACAGAGGGTTTGCCGCGTTCTATTCCTATCATCCAGTGGGGTTTTGCAATTGCAGCAATGATTGGTGTTCGCCTTGCGGCGCGACTGTTGCTCCAGCAGCCAACGCAGCTCAGGCGATCTGATAATGATCTTACAAGAGAACATGTGCTCGTTGTGGGCCTCAATCACGTTGCCAGTCTCTATCTTCGCTGTGTTTCCGATCTGTCGCGAGGCAGGGTATCGGTGGAGGGTATACTCGAAGAAGATAGTGCTTTCAAAGGGCGTTCGCTACAACATCACAAGGTCATAGGGACGCCTGCCGATCTGCAAGGGCGTTTGTCCATGCTCCGCATGCATGGTATCGAGATAACCCGAATCGTCATTGCAATGCAATTTGACAAGCTCTCACGAAAATCACAGGATATTCTGCTTGAATGGGAGGCGAGCGGAG
>JAJRQA010000223.1 GCA_024280475.1 Alphaproteobacteria bacterium | reverse complement strand
AGACTGGTAAACTGTGAGCCTTGATCAGAATGCACAATCACCTTCTGCTTTGGTTTTCTGCGCCACACCGCCATCAGCAAAGCACTCAGAACAAGATCCATGTGCATGCGTGATTGCATCGACCAGCCGACCACGCGTCGGGCGTAAAGATCAATGATAACCGCCAGATAAAGCCAGCCCTCATGGGTTCTGATATAGGTGATGTCTGTCACCCAGACCTGATCCGGTGAGGCTGTATCAAACACCTGCTGCAATCTGTTATCAGCAACAATAGCAGGCTTGCCACCATAAATTTGAGGGCGTCTGCCATAACCAATTTGCGCCGATATACCAGCTTTTCTCGCCAGCCTTGCCACTTTTTTTGGGACAGCACCTCTCACCAAGGCTACGTAGATCTGCGTGCAGTTTGCGATAGCCATAAACACAGCCGCTCTCAAGCCATGCCTGCTTAATCAGCCCGCTCAGACGTTGGTCGGTTCGCGCTCGTTTGCTTAGAGGCTTTTTCAGCCAGGCATAAAACCCGCTGCGATGAACCCTGAGCATTCGGCACATGGACAACACTGAAAACAAAGGGCGATTTTTCTTGATGAAGGCGTACTTCACTTGGCATCGATCGCGAAGTACGCCGAGGCCTTTTTTAGAATGTTGCGCTCTTCGGTGACGCGCAATAATTCTGCCTTGAGGCGGAGGATCTCGGCGCTCTGTTCGGCCTTCGCCACATGCGTGGGTTCGGCTTTGCCATAACGCTTCACCCAGTCATATATGGACTTCGTGCTGACGCCCAGCCTTCTGGCAACTTCTGCTGCCGAATAACCCCGGTCAACCACCTGAGCCACCGCATCGCGCTTGAACTCTTCCGTGTAACGAATACCCTTAGCCATGAGAATCTCCTTGCTTCACTTTTACCAAGCAAGGTGTCTACTAATCTAGGGGCATCTCAATTGGACAATTGCATCTATTGAAGCTGACCATTGATCATCAGTTATTCAGAAGCAACTTTCAATGCGCGGGTAAAATTATCTCTTACTGCAATCGTCTTTTGAAACCGACAAAAATTATTCAGCTCGACGCTTCAATAGCGAAACGGAGCCATCAGTTCGATGGTTGCATAGTCCAGCACGCTTTGACTATTGGCCAGTTGATCGGGATCGGGACCTTGCACAAGAATTCATGAAAGACTTTTTCAAGCGTTCCCAAAAAGCGTAGTCGATCAGGCTCGATTGCCCCTTACTGAAATCTCGCACTCACATTTCAAGATTGTGAAATAGGGTACTGAACAAAATTCGGCACTGAAGAGATGAATTGCTTAAAAATGTTCAGTTCATCTCTGCATTAATACGATAAATCATCGTCTTACGAATTGTGGAAGTGAAACAGACAACTGGCGTTGAGTTCACGCGGTGAGAGATCAGTTATCACAATGCAGTTTTTTCAATGATTCGAATGGATAAAACTTCGAATAAGCTTTATCCAGAAGCGACAGGGCGTGCGCAGAGAATTTAAAACCGACCAAATACGCAGTAGTAAGTATCTGTAAAAACATGCATTTATTTAGTGATAAGTGAGCAAGCACAGATTTCATGATTATTTAACTTTATATGCGCAAATATTGTTTCAAGCATTTACAAATAAGATGCATCCAATAAGACTTGAGTCGATAGTAAATATCGACCTTTTTGATCATATTTTTCCGTTTTGCTTACTCATTCTTAAAAATTATTCCACAAAAAAAACAATCTACGCAAACAAGCGTGGACAAAAAGCAATGAGAGCACGGATCAGGGAAACAGTTTATGAAAACGCCGACCATCCGCCTACTAGGCATATCTGTTATAGCAGCAACACTTGTCACAGGCGTGATTTATGTTGCCAGCGCTTTTATGATCAGAACAGAAATCCAGGACAGTCGATCCATCTGGAATAATTTCCAGCGCATCAGCGCCAATCGCGCCCAATCCCTGTCCTCGATTGTCAGCAATCTGGGCTATGGCGGCATGATCTATTATTACAAGGAATATATCATCAAGGGCGAGGAAGAATGGGCTCAAAAATCGACCCTCGCCGCTGGCGCTGCTCTGGCGGCCATCGAAAGATATAAGGCCTCGCCGATTGGTGCGAACGAACGCGCCGCTCTTAAAATCATTCGTGCAAATATCATGGCCTATATGAAAGGCCTCGCCACGGCCAATGAAGCCATCATGGAAGGCGAAACGGTTTCTGATATTGACAAGATGATCAAGATCAAGGACGACCCAACGCTCAAAGCCTTTGCGGTTCTACGCCAGAACATCAAGGGATCGAACCAGGGTGCAAACCGTCCTGAAGTCTCTGGAAAATCGCAGTTCACCAAAACGGAACAATATGGAGAAATGCTATCGGCCCTTGGCTATGGCGGTTTGGCCCATCATTTTAAAACCTACATCATTCGCAGAGACAAACCCCACCTCCCGCAGATAAAAAAATCAATCAGCAGATACCGGCAAGCGGCGCTCAATTACCAATCTCTTGGCCTCAATGATCAAGAGCAAAAAGCAATGGCGTCCATTGAGAAAATCGTCTCTAAATATGAAAAAGCCCTACCGGTTGTTACGCAAGCCATCACCGATGGTTTGCTGCCAGCAGATATAGAGCCACGCATAAAATTCGATGACAAACCGTTAATTGAAGGTCTCAAAATTTTGAACAGTACCATTGAACATCAGATCGTGATGAGCAAAAGAAAGCTGACCGGAAACTTGAAAACGGCATCAACTTTCTCCCTCTCGGCCCTATGGCTCGCAGTCATTGCGACCGGTTTGCTGATTTTATTGAACTGCACAATAATTTTTGTGCGCATTGTCAGCCCCATCAGCAAGATCAAAAGCATCATGTACAAGTTGGCCGGCGGCGACAAGGATATCGAAATCCTTTATACTAATAGACAAGATGAGATTGGTGACATGGCCCGCGCCATTGAAGTATTTCAGAAAAATGCCATCGAAGTCACCCGCCTTGAATCAGATAAACTTCAATTGGAAGAAATGGCGGTCCAGAGACGCAAGAAAACCATGCTGGAGCTTGCTCAAAATTTCGAAGAATCTGTCGGCGCTGTAGTTCAGTCTACCCGTACTGCTGTCAAGTCTCTCGAAGAAACCGCAACGACCATGCACGAAAATGCCAGCAGCAGTATCGATCAAACAGATAATGTAAATTCAGCTGCTGAAGAATCTGCCGCCAGCGTTGCGATTGTGGCAACTGCTTCGCAAGAACTTCAAGCCTCCATCGAGGGCATCAATAGCGAGGTGGAGCAATCCAACACTATCGCCAGTGCAGCCCTTGCTGAATCTGAAAAATCCAAACAAACCATGCAAGATCTGATCGAACGTACAGACAAGATCAGCCATATTGTCGGTATGATCAATGATATTGCAGGCCAAACCAACCTCCTGGCGTTGAACGCCACCATTGAAGCCTCTAGAGCTGGAGAATCCGGGCGCGGATTTGCAGTCGTAGCCTCTGAAGTGAAAACCCTTGCCGAACAAACCTCAAAAGCGACCGAAGAAATCGCTACGCAGATCAACGCGCTGCAAAAAATCAGCGCAAAAGCTGCAAACAATATGAATGAAATCGACGAGGTGATCGTTCAGATGAATGAATTTTCGGCATCAGTGGCCGGAGCCATTACCCAGCAAAGCGCCGCGACCAGTGAAATTGCCCACAATATCGAGATGGCGGCTTCTGGCACCAATGAAGTAACACAAGGCATCTCAATGGTGCGAACAGCCGCCACAGAAACCGGCGAAACAGCCGGCAAGCTCAATTCATTTGCCAAAGATCTCGCACATCAAAGCCAGCTTCTCGATGACAAGGTGGCCCATTTTGTCGGTACCATCCGCACCGCATGGTAAAAGACGCAAGTCCCTCAAAAAACAGAGGATCAAAAACAGAGCTCAATAATCGAAATAAAAACTGATGCGAATTTGATCCCTATTGGGGCTTGGAGAATAAAAATCCATTCTTGTTTTTGCCTACACCGGGCGCGACCATATTCTTGGCCGAGCTAAGCCCCAGGCTTGCGGCCGCTTTAGGCCAGGCAAGTGCAGCGCGTGCAATATATGCCTTGCGGTCCTGTTTCCAGTCAAGCAGCGAGACACCATCATAAAATAAATAGAGCCGCTTTTCATATATATCAAACATAGCTGGATTCCCCTGGACAGTATGATTATTGGCAAGCTGATAGGGATCGACCCCTCCAAAGCGCGGGGCATAGACTTGCGGGTCTGCAAGGAAAGCGGCCCTATTGCCGGTATTGCGAAAATTCCAGCTCCCCCCTCCCCACACGGCCTCGATACCAGCATTCGGCCGCACAGCCTGGTTTTTGACAAAATAATCAACGGGATCATATCCAGCGATCGCATAGCCATTGGCATCATCCATCCAGGCCATCGGCTTTTGCCGAGCGGCCAACGCTGCGGCACTAATCAGCACCATTGCAATAAGCCCAACGGTCACACCGGCCGAGCTTTTGGGCAAGGAAACGAATGGTATCATGAAAAACCTTTTGAGATTGAACGAAAGAAAAATGATGCGAACAACACAAACAAAAGCACCCGCAGACTCACACCTGAAACATCAATAGTCAAGATGGAAGCTTACGAGCCCTCCGGCATGGTGCTTGTACCAAGTCCCAATACGGCGCCCTGGGGGTCGGCAATCACATAAAAGCGCCCGATAGATTCAACATCCATTGGCCCCATAACGACCTTGCCTCCATGCGCGATCGCCTTCTCCACGACCTTGTCGACATCATCAACACCGACATAGCACATCCAGTGGGGCGGAATATTTTCCATCTCAGGCCCCTCCAGTTTCATAGCACCGCCAACCTGCAAATCACCCATAGTCCACAGCGTATAACTTGGCTCCCCCGGGTTGGCCGGGAGCGATGGATTGCCAAACTGCACATCTTGCGAGGACCAGCCAATTACGTTCGTATAGAATTCTTTGGCCGCCTCGACATCCGTTGTCATCAATTCGTTCCAGTTAAAAGTCCCGTGTTGTTTTTCCATAATAGTCTCCTTTTATTATATCTCGCGACCAAACTAAGCCGCATGCTCTGTCAGGACCTGATCGCGCAATCTGCCATTGATTTCAGCAAGCCGATCAAAGCTGAATGTGAAGGTGCCAACGCCAGCCGTTGCCGAGCGAATATCGACGATCAACCGTTGCAGCTCGCTTTGTGGCATATGCGCCTTGACGAGATCCCATCCAAGCCAGCCGGGCCTTGCGTCAAATCCAAGGATCTGCCCGCGATGACTTGAAACAATGCCGTTTATGCGTGCCGTCGCCTCTGACGGGATGAAAATTTCCACTGCCATGACAGGTTCCAGCAAAATGGGATTACATTGCGGCATGCCCTCTTTCATTGCCACAACCCCCGCCATGCGAAACGCCTGCTCGGAACTATCGACGGCATGATAAGACCCATCTTTCAGCTCAACCGATAAATCCACAACCGGAAATCCCAGGGGGCCAGCGCCAAGATAATCCTCAATGCCATGCTCAACCGCCGGGATATACTGGCGCGGCACCACGCCGCCAGCGATCGAATTAAAAAAGGTAAAACCAGTGCCACGCGGCATCGGCTTGATCTCGACAATCACATCTCCAAACTGGCCGTGCCCACCGGATTGTTTTTTATGGCGCCCGCGCACTTCAACCTGACCGCGAATGGTTTCCTTGTAGGGGATGCTTGGTATGCGGCTGTTAATACGAATGCCGAATTTACGCGTCAAGCGCTCTGCAGCCACGCGCAGATGGATCTCTCCTTGCCCCCACAAAACCATCTCACCAAGGGCCTGATCCTGGCGCAGCGACAAGGATTGATCCTCTTCGATGAGTTTGCCAATAGCCGATGTCAGCTTGACTTCATCGCGGCGCGACTGCGCGGAAATCGCGAGACCATAGACCGGTGATGGCGCGTCAATCACATCAACTTGCTTCACCTTGCCTTGATCCGTGGACAGGCTTTCGCCTGATTGCACCGCGTCAAGACGCCCAAAGGCCAGCGTGTCCCCTGCCTTGGCGGTGCCGGAGAATTTTTTGGGTTCCTGGCCCCGCACACTGAACAGGCCAGACAAGCGCTGATTTGTGCCCTTGCTACCGGTCAATTGATCGCCATCATTAAACTCACCAGCGAACACCCGCACCAGCGATAATTTGCCGCCATGCTCTGTATGAAAGGTCTTCATTACATGTGCCAGCGTGCGCGCTTCGATACCAAGGCGCTCTCTTGTTGCGCTTACATCAGGCACCTCATGGCGCAAGGCTTTAAGCAAGCGATTGACGCCATGACCTTTTTCAGCAGAACCAATGAGCACAGGGCAGATCATGCCAGAGCGCAGGTCATCCGACAGATCATCAAAAATCTTGTCTTGGGGAGGTTCGATATCTTCGAGCAATTGCTCCATTAACTCATCATCATAATCCGCCAGCGTTTCCAGCATTTCAAAGCGGGCTTCGGCCTCGCGTCCGGTCAGATCTTCTGGCAGCTCGATGATCTTGCTTGTTTGATGCTCGCGGTACAAATAAGCACGCTCCAGTGCGAGGTCAACAAACCCCGTGACAATATTATTGTCCCATATAGGAATTTGCCGCAGCACGAGTGGCAGATCGCTGGCTGGTTGCAACATGGGAATAATCTCGCGCACATGCAGCTCCGCCTTGTCGATCTTGTTGAGAAACAGAAAGTGCGGGATATTGCGATCTTCAAGCTGCTTCAAAATAAGCTGCAAAGCGGCGGTTTTCTTTTGGTCGGGCTCGCATACGACAATCGCCGCATCAACCCCGGGCAAAACGGTATTTGCGTCCTCGCTAAATTCAATGGAGCCGGGACAATCAATAAAAGTGAAACTATCGCCAAGATAATCAACCTGCGCCACATTCAGCTCAACACTCATATCATGGGCGCGCGCTTCGGGAGAGGCATCGCCCACCGTATTGCCCTCAGAAACGGTTCCCTGGCGATTGATCCCACCGGTATGTTGCAAAATGCTTTCAAGCAGGCTGGTCTTGCCAGACAGATATGGGCCGACCAGGGCGATACAGCGCGGAGAGCTACCAGCTTGGCTATTTTTCCCCATCTTATTTCCTCCTTTTTAAAGTCAATACAAACGTAAATTCGAGCACAAAAAAGCCCCCTGTCACGCGAGGTGAGGGGGCGGGTTCGAACCAGTGTGTAAAAGACGTCTCATAAATTTGACCTTTCAACATCATCTGTAAAAAGGGCCGTAACAAAGCTCGCACAAGCCAATGCCCCGGTCAGATGAATGAGGATCACCGCAGAATTATCATGATCAAGATCGAAGCCAATGACCATGGCAATTCCATATCACTATCGTGGCGATGCACAGAACAATTTGCAAGCCTTCGGGGCATAAAAAGATGATAAAATCGAAATATTCGCGCTGAAATAAGGGAAACCCCGTAGTGAGAGAATGCTCAATACGGGGTTTTGTTCATTTAGGTCATTTCTGATCAAAGATCAGGCGCTATACTGCACGGTTGGCAGGTTCTTGCGCAACCAACCCTGCGCTGAAAAATTACCCATCATGCCTTCAGATATATCGGCAACAGCGCTATAGCCCTGTTCGCGCAAAAAACTGGAAATTTTTGCTGTACGCTGACCGGTGGCACAAATAAGCGCGATGGGTTTTCCCATATCGCCGCCAACGGCATCGTTTAGCTCTTGCATAAAGGTTGGGTTTTGCGGCGTGATCGTCAAAGCGCCCTCCGCCACACCAGAACGCATCCATTCCATGGGGGTGCGCACATCAATGATCATCAGATCCCCCGCCTGACTCATTTCAAGGGCCTTTTCAGCGCTTATAATATCAGGCAGCGGCGCATTACTTGTTTGATCAGCAGTCATTGTCATTTTACCTTCTCCCATAGATACCCTAAGAATAGGGCCTCAAAACCCCCACTGGCAAGCTCCAAAATGTCGCGTGCCGGGATATTATATTCAATTTTTTGAATATTTAACAGTTCTCACCAGTAAAATCAAGTCCCCGCCAGAGGCCCGGTTTTACTTACTATGAACAAATCCACACCTTGTCGTACCCCAAAGGATAGGCTAGAAGGCAGATCAACCAACAATCGAGACGCTTACCACATGAGCAAAAAGAACAAGATCAGAAGGCCAAAGGCGCGTCTTCCCAAAGGCATGAGAGATGGCGAGGCGAGTGAAATCCGCGCCATGAACACCATGCTGGAAAAAATCCGCGCGGTCTATGAACTCTATGGCTTCGAGCCACTGGAAACCCCGGCCTATGAATATAGCGATGTGCTGGGCAAATTTCTACCCGATCAGGAGCGCCCCAATGCCGGTGTATTTTCCTTTGAAGAAGATGGCGGCGACTGGCTGTCCCTGCGCTATGACCTGACCGCTCCCCTCGCCCGCTATGTGGCACTGAACTATGATCGCTTGCCAAAACCCTATCGCCGCTATGCCACAGGTTCGGTCTGGCGCAACGAGAAACCAGGTCCGGGCCGCTTTCGCCAGTTCACCCAGTTTGACGCCGATACAGTTGGCGCCCCCGTTGGCGCAGCTGACGCCGAGATGTGCATGCTGATGGCCGACGTTATGGAAGCGGTTGGCATCAAGCGCGGCGACTATGTTATCCGAGTTAATAACCGCAAGATCTTCGACGGCATCATGATCGCCATCGGCCTTGGCGAAGAGGAAAGCGCACAGCGCCGCCTCACCGTATTGCGCGCCATTGATAAACTCGACAAATTTGGCCCCGCCGGTGTTGAACTCTTGCTTGGCAAGGGGCGCAAAGACGAGAGCGGTGATTACACCAAGGGCGCTGAACTTGATCCAGAACAGATCACTACCTTGATGGCATATATCGGCACCGCAGAGCAAAGCTTTGACGCTGATGTCGAAAAGCAGCTCGATAAACTATCGCAAGGCAATGGTGCTGAAGGGCTTAAGGAACTGGCAGATATTCAATCCCTGCTGTTAGCGGCAGGCTATGGCCCCGACCGCATTCGTATTGACCCCTCTGTCATACGCGGCCTTGAATATTATACCGGCCCCGTATTCGAAGCCGAAGTCACCTTTGACGTTAAAAACGACAAGGGACAAGTCATACAGTTCGGTTCGGTTGGCGGTGGCGGTCGCTATGACGGGCTGGTGGCCCGTTTCAAGGGTATCGAAATTCCTGCCACTGGCATGTCGATTGGTGTCTCGCGGCTTTATACGGCCCTGCAGGCGCTGGATGAGCTTGAAGACGATAGTAAAGGCCCGGTGCTGGTTCTTGTTATGGATAAAGAGCGTATCGCCGACACACAGGCCATGACGCACGAATTGCGGACCGCTGGCATCCGCACCGAAATGTATGTCGGGGGATCGGGCATGCGCGCGCAGATGAAATATGCGGACAAGCGCGCTGCACCTTGCGTCATTATACAAGGCTCGGACGAATTTGCGGCGGGAGAAGTGACCATCAAGGATCTTGTCGAAGGCTCGGAACTTTCCAAAGAAATCACCGACAACAAAGAGTGGCGCGAGGGTCGCCCGGCACAGTTCGCGGTCAAGCGCGATGAACTGGTCGAAGCCGTCCGCTCTGTTCTCAAGCGGCACGAGGCGTAAGGACATGCAAGCAGAAACCGCTCAAAAATTTGAAGCGCTCGAGCATCTGACCGCCAAATTGCGCAAGGTGTTCACAAAGGCCGGTTTTGAACCCGTGGCGCCAGCCATTTTACAGCCCGCTGATATTTTACTCGATTGCTCTGGCGAAGCCTTGCGCGCCCGCACTTATGTTTTTTCCGATCTTGATGGCAATGAATTATGCCTGCGCCCCGATCTTACCGTACCAACCGCACGGCTTTATCTGGAACGCAATCCAACAGTGCATGAAGAGGCTCGCTATTGTTATAATGGCCCGACCTTTCGCTACTCTCCCGCCGATGGTAAAAACACCCGCCCCCGCGAATTCCGGCAAATGGGGCTGGAGCTTTACGCCAAGAATGATCGCCTCGCGGCGGAAGCTGAGATTTTTAAACTGACCATTGATGGCATCGAAAACGCCGGGCTCTCTGACTATAAAATCAAGATCGGCGACCTTGGCCTGTTTACGGCCTTTATCGACGCCATCGACATGCCAACGCGTTGGCGAGCGCGTCTCAAACATCATTTCTGGCGCCCTGACACCTTCCATAAACTGTTGCGCCAACTCTCTGGTGAAGATGAAGGGGTCACCCGGCTCAAAAATGGCTGGCCAGCCCTCGATCCAAAAGATCTGCTCGGTGCCATGTTGATCATCAGCAACCATATGCGCGACCACAAAATCCCGTTGATTGGCACACGTTCGCTTGAAGAGATCACAAAACGGCTGATGGACCGCCAACTCGATGCCGCAGAAGAACGCCTGCCAAAAGAAAAAGTGCAACTGATCGAAGATTATCTGGCTATACAGGGGCCGCCACGCGCCGCCATGGCCCGCATCATCGACCTTACCGACAACGCCGATATCAATATCGCCAAAGCCTTCAAACGCTTTGAGAAACGTCTTGATCTGTTCAAGGATCGCGGCATTGAAATGAAAAACACGGAATTCAGCGCCGAATTCGGGCGCAGTTTCGAATATTATACCGGCTTTGTATTCCAGATCGAGGCCCCAAATTCAGAGGAAATCGGTCCGGTCGCTGGCGGCGGGCGTTATGACGGTCTGCTGAAAAAACTGGGTGCCATGGACAAAGTGCGAGCCGTTGGATGTGCGATCCACACCGAGCGTTTGCTCACCGTCGTCGAGGGGGAAATGGAATGAGTGAAAAAGCCCTGACCCTTGCCGTGCCATCCAAAGGCCGCTTGATGGACAAGACCCTCGAAATGTTCGCAAAACTTGGCATGACCATCAAGAAAACCGGCCATGAACGTGGCTATCACGGCAAAGTGGTGGAGCATGAAGAGATTGATGTGGCGTTTCTGTCAGCCAGCGAAATCGCCCATGATCTGCGCTCTGGGCGCATCCATCTGGGGGTCACTGGCGAAGATCTGGTACGCGAAACCATCGCTGACCACCACAAGCGCGTGACCTTCATCAAGCCCTTGGGGTTTGGCCATGCCGATGTGATTGTTGCCGTTCCAAAAAGCTGGCTTGATGTGGAGACCGTTGCCGATCTTGAAGATGTCGCGGCGCAGTTCCAGCAATACCATGGGCGGCGCCTGCGCCTTGCTACCAAATATGTCAATCTGACTGGACGGTTTTTTGCCCGTAATGGCTTTTTTGGCTATCGCATTGTCGGCAGCCTTGGCGCGACCGAAGGTGCCCCTGCCAGCAGCAGCGCCGAACTGATCGTTGATATCACCTCGACCGGCGAGACACTGGTGGCAAATCACCTGAAAATTCTCAAGGACGGGGTCATTCTCAAGAGCCAGGCCAATCTGGTCGCCTCACGCAACGCCAACTGGTCGAGCGCAGCAATTGATGCACGCAATAAAATTGAGCAGCGGATTCTTGCGCAAAAAGCCCCTGAATAAGCCATGCCGCACTGCCCCTTGAAGAGCTCCCTAACAAACCCCCGACAATTTTAATCAAACTTGTATCGACTTTCCGGCAATTGGTTATTTTCCCATTTGCTCTGCCAAGTGAGATTTGTTGAAATTTCCTCTCGATGAGCGCAACCTCTATTTGTCATCAAACCATCAAGAAAGATCTTTGAACCAATATGAGCGCTGCATCCACCATAGCAATCATCGTTGTAACGATTGGCACAAGCGCCGCACTTGGAGTTGCTCACCAACAAGGCTGGGGAGATTTTGGTGAGCTTGGGCAATCGATGGCTTCCGCCTCTAAAATTTGCCAAGCCCCGCTCAGTGCCATCGCCTGGTCTTCTGGTGTCAGTTCGAAATCCATTGCCAAGACAAGAGCTCTGGTCAAATGGTCGAAGAAAGCGCGCCGTCACGGGCCGGCCTTTGCCAGCTGGCACAATGCGCGCGGCCGCGATATAACCTGCGAGATGCGCTCTCATACTGATGCCAGATGCGTTATTAGAGGTCGCCCCTGTCAGCGCGAAGCGGAGCTCAATCTGGACCAGATATTTTAGTCAAACTCACTAAAATCGTCACGCTTTTCCTCTGGCAGGCATCATTAGCGATGCTTTTCCTCTATTTCACGGTCGGGATCCCAGCCATTGGCGCGGGCCTCCTCAATCGCTTGTTTGTAGATGCGCGCATGGCGCTCACGCAGCTCATCAGGCAGACGCGAGGGAATAAAACCGCTCTTGTCCCAAGCGCTTGCGACCTTATCCTGCAAGGCAAGAACCCCCTCAGCCAGCCAACCTTCACAGTTTTGATCTTCTTCAATCAAGCCAAATACCCTGGCATCCAGGATGATTTTAACGGTTGAGGTCATGCCATTGATGATATCCTCTTGATAGCCAACATATTTTTGGCCTGACTTGCCAGGTTTTTGAGCCATTACACAGTTCCCTTTATTTTGTCACGAAAATCAGTCAAACTGATTTATATCAAATTCGTTAAGGCAATTCTTAACAATTCGAACGCCTATAATCTATGGCAGATTGTTTTAATTGCATTGCGGATTGGTTGATCTGTGTTGCGTAAGACGAATATCGAACGATGATGACTGTAAGTTGGGACCCCGTTCCCTATCGTTTTCAAGAGTGAGCACAAGGAGCCATTTGAACTAGAAAGATCATGAAGGAGAAATCCCATGCTTACCGAACTCGACCTGCGGCTTGACAGAATGCCAATCATGGCACAACGCAAAAGCCATATTGATGCCAGCGCCTATAATGTCTGGCGACGTGCCCGCAATGTCTGGGGTGCGCCGATGAAAATGATTTTACCCCAAATCAACGAATTTCAACTGCATCTCACCGATAATTATTGGGCGGTGGTTGATCTGTCCCGAAACAGTGCTTTAGTGCTAGCCTGGGTAGAACTGCAAGACAAGGGGCGCTCAACGCTCCACGAACCCATATCATGCAAACTCAACTATTATCATTTTGCCGCCTCTGCCGTGCGCGCCAAATCCCTGGTTCTGATGGAAGAAATGCTCAATGAACGCCTAAGCGACTATCATCACTAAAATTACAGGTCCGTTTTAAATGTTTATTTACAAGCTTTTTGCCCTAACGCACTGCCAATAGTCGGCGTTAGATACGGAGCTGTTTTGATAGAAACTCTTTAAAAAAATCAATAAATCCTGTCACTTGAGATGGAAGATAGCGGCGATCGGGATAGATCAGATGCAAACCCGTTTTTTTAGTATCAGCGGTTTGGAAGCCGCGCGCGAAATCATCGAGAACGGTTTGGAGATTGCCCGCGTCAAGATCGCGCTGTACATCCAAAAGAGATTTATAGGCAATCCCTCTACCTGCCAAAGCCCACAATCGAATGATCTCCCCATCATTGCTACTTAAGGCTGAAGCAACCTTGATGGTTTTGGTGCCCTTTTTGGCTTGAAACTGCCATCTATTCAAAGGCTCTCGGTAATCCTCCCGAAAAACCACTGGGGTTTTAGGTAGAATTTTCTCATAGTATGAAAGAGGAGATTTTAGATGAAGAAATCACGTTTTAGCGATCACAAGATCATGTCCATCCTGAAGCAGGCCGAGGGCGGCGTACCGGT
>JAJRQA010000222.1 GCA_024280475.1 Alphaproteobacteria bacterium | reverse complement strand
GACGTTCTCGCCCGCCTGCCCGATCATCCCGCCAGCCGCATCGAAGAACTTCTCCCATGGAACTGGAAAGCGGCGCAGGCACAGACGGCTGCAGCAGCGTGATTACACCAAGCCATCCAGGGTGTTCGCCGGATGCTTACGCTCCAACACCGGCATAAGTGTCTGAGTTGCACGATCACAGTTTGCCAATTTCAAGTGGTCGCGTGATTTCTCTTTCCCGCATTCATGTGAAAGCAATATTGCCCCATCAGGCAATCACATGTTCATGTCATGCTGTTTTGTTTTGGTCACGTGATACGGTTTTCGGGTTTGGCCGTTTTAGCACTATCATGTAAAGGCGCGAGCCTGCAAAAACCCGAATGCTCGTAAGAGGCAAGCTGTGATCAAATCATCATGTTATAGTCCGAACGCCCGGAAATGTTTTGACGCCATCGCGCATCTAGATACCATGGTCATGAATGACCAAAAAAATTGCTTTCGTCAGCCAGGTAGGTGATGCCATGAAATCATCATTGGCCGCCGCCGTTGGAACCGAAGCGGTGCTGCAAGGCGTCGATACAGCGATCATTGATCTTGATCGGGAACATCGAACCTTGAGCGATTGGGCAAAGGGCCGCGAGGATCTGGCGCATAGCTATCCAATGGTTCCCGTCTTTGGCGTAGATAATGCCGCCCAGGCCGTCACCCATGATAGGGGAGAAAGCCTTATCATTTTTGATTGCCCCAGCCGGGCCACTCAGGCGACCGTCAAAATAGCGCAAGACTCGGATCTTATTGTTCAACCCATTCTTGCCGGATCGCTCAAACATGCCAAACTGGCTCATGAAACCTTTACCGAGCTTGCCGGAAAGGGGATTGATCCAGCCAGAATGATCTATGTGTTGACCCGCTTTCAAACCCTCAAGCAATGTAACGATACGCGTGAGTTTATCGACATGGTGGACATCAAAGGCCAAACCATCAAAGTACTGGAAAGTGCCATAGCCGAAAAGCCAAGCTACCGGCAGGCCATTTCGCAAGGGCTGACCATCACTGAAGCGTCCCATCTGGGATTGCGCGAAAGCGCCAAGACTTGCGTTTCAGATCTCCTAACCATCCTACTCAATGGCTAAACCAAAATGGGCGCGCGAGCTTGCCGCCAAACAATCAAATCCTAAGCCCAAGAAGGGGAGTGTGGCGGCCCCGAGCGTCGCCACGACAAACCGCACCAATCAGCCCGAAGCTACTGAGGCCGTGCCGGCCGACAAGGAGAAACGCCCGCACCGGATTTCAACCCATCTATCAGACAAGCACAACGCCCTGTTCACCAAAATCACCTACGCCATTGCCATGGAAACCGGCCGCCGGCCGTTGCCTTGTGAAGTAATCGAACAGGGGATCGAGCTAATGGCCAAAAAATATGGCATCGATCAGTAACAGTCCAAGCCAGCATGGCTAATCAATGCGTTGCGCCAGAATCATATCGCCAGACAGGGCAGGGGAGGCTGGCTCCTATGGGCACAAGCCGTTATTTCAATGCCATTCTTGTGTCGATCGCACTTCCGCTTTATAGATGAAAATTCAACTTTGAATGAAGAAATATTCGTCATAATTCTTCTGTGGCCACAAATTCGACTTCCCGGAAATTCTTCGCGGTGCACTTGCCCTTTGTGCGCTCAGGGCAAGCGTTTACACGGTATCAGTGGTCTGCCGGACCGGAGACGGCGGTACAACGAGTCGAAATTTCAATCGCTGTGCATGGATAATTCGTCTGATTTGACTTGACCTTCAAGATCAAGAGCAAAATAATCTTCTTCAAGGCAATTGTAATGCCATGATAAGTAGATTTGGGTGTGGGAGGAAGTGATTTTAAACAGACAGAAGTCCCGCATCAAGCGACTGGATGAAGCCCAATTGATATTGGCAATAAAGTCTGGTGGTAACGCTCGCCGCGATGCTATCGAACAAATTTACCGTCGATATTCTTCGTCAATACGCGCATATTTCTATAGTCGGTTTAGAAGCGCTCCATCAGAAGACCTGATGCAGGAAACATTCGTTCAGATTGTTCGTAAACTCCAGCAATATGAAGGTCGCGGTCCGTTTGATGCCTGGATTTGGACAGTAGCTCGTAACATAGCGTTAGAGTATCTAAGGAAACCAGCAATTGTAAGTGAAAACCAAAATGTATCCATCGACGACGATGGCTGTCCAGCACTTGCCTATCATTCGGATGATATCTCGACACGGGACTGCGTGCGCCAAGGCATATTGGAGTTTTGGAGTAGCGAGCCACAGCGGGCCGAAGTACTGTCCCGTTCTGTGATCGAAGGATGGTCGATAAGGGAACTGGCAGACTTTCTGGGACGAACCCCCGCGGCTACCCGTGAATATATTTCGCAGTGTAGAAAGAAAATCAAACCATTCATTGCCCATTGCCTGGAACACATAGGCATCACCACTGGAGAGTCAGATGAGTAAGGATGATGCATGGTTAAGCGCATTAGCCGGTCGTGGCGCAGAAGACTTGAACCTGGATGAACAAAAAGAAGCGAATGCTATTCGGAACGCTTTTCTGTCAACTCTTCAAGAGAAAACCCCAGGCGACGACGAGGCAACAAAAAGAAATATCAATGCAATCATAGAGCGCATCGAAAACTCCGAGAGCACGGGCACAGGTAAACATTGGATTGCCCACTGGCGTATTGCAGCCACTATTGCGTTTTGCATAGCGGCGGGATCAATAACTTGGTTGTATTCCAATGAACCAAGAGAGTATGAAATTGTTAGCATATCAGAGGACTTTCCCCAACGTCGCTCTTTGCTCAAAGCAAGCTGCCGAGAGTTGCGAAGCAGTAACCCCAAAGTGCTGGCGGAAAAATACGTTGATGAGTTGAAGAAGGCTGCCGTGCGTTTTCGTCTTATGCGTAAAGGTCAGCAGTATGGCCTTACTGTGTATGTGGTGGTTAGGAAGAAAATGATAGATATGGAAGTAAGACTGAAGGCACATCAGCTTAAAATTGACATTGACCGTGATGGCTGGGGATGCATTGAACTGGTGCCCAAAAGAGATCAAAAATAGATGCTTGTGCGATTGACCATATTTTTTACTATCGTGCTTTTCACTTCTTTTCTGGCGCTCAAGCCAGCCTATGCTGATAAGCGATTTGCTTTGCTTATTGGCATTTCCAAGTATCCTTCACTCGATAAACATCAGCAGCTCGACGGCCCTGCAAATGATGTTGTAGTCCTGAACCGAATGCTTATCAAGCAGGGCTTCGACAAGAGCGACATAACGATTCTGGCGAGTGGTTCTTGGTTTAACCAACCAAAGCGTGCGCGCATACTATCAGAATTGAAACGACTATCCAGCATCGTTGCAAAAGGCGATTTCGTCTATATCCATTACTCCGGGCATGGTACTCAGGTGCCCACGATCGATAATCGCGAGGATGAGCCAGACGGCCGTGATGAGTATATTCTGGCTCAAGACGTCGGCCGTTGGAAGAACGACGACAAAACGATCCCAGGCGGCATTCGCGACAACGAATTGGGCAAGTACATTAATGCAATAAGAGAAAAGGGTGCTTTCGTATTTTTATCGCTTGATAGCTGTTATGCAGGCACAATGCTGCGCGGCGCGCCAGCTCCCGATGTTCGAACACGGCAAGTTAATCCGCTTTATCTGGGTGTCCCCAGGAATCTGCTGTTTCCAAGCACGGCAAATCGTAAAGAGAAATTTCCCTCAGGAAAGGAGCGCCCCTCATCCGGCCAGGCAAAGACCAAGAAACTGGCCGGTTTCGTGGCGTTCTACGCGGCCCAATCCTTTCAACCGACTATTGAGATGAAAATTCCTGCTAGGGGCAAAAACAGCAAATATTATGGCCTGTTTTCTTTTACCCTCGCTCAATTACTAAGCGCCAGAAGCCCTATGAGCTATCGGCAACTGGCCCAGGCAATACTGCAAAAATATGCTGCACAGAACCATCCCTCCCCAACACCATTGTTCGAAGGAACGGATCTGGATGAACCGGTTTTGGGACAGGCGGGCGATATCGCCAAGAAACAATGGCCGATAACATTCCAAGAACACAATGCCGGGAAGCGGTCACTTTGGATAGATGCAGGTTCTTTGCAGGAGATCGGGGTGGGGTCACGTTTCGCGGTTCTACCGAGCCCCACGGCGGGCCTCAATGCGGCCTATGCTTTTGCGCAAGCGGAAATTGTCGAGCCGTTTCGCGCGAACCTTACCTTGTTTGATGACAAGGGGAAGCCTTTCGCAGGGAGGCTGCATTTGGCAAGAGCATCAATTGCCCGCCTATTGCGCCGAAAATTTACAACCTCGAAGATCATTGCCTTGCCGCGCATGGGCGACGCCGTGACAAAGAGGGAGCGCCGTGTCTATTCGCTACTCAAAGGACTGGCTAAGCGGGCGACGACAAACCCGAAGGCAGGCAGAATCATAAAATGGGTGGCCGCCGGCGAACCCGCTGACCAAAGACTTGCATTCAGTCCGGCAGGAAAAGGCTCATGTGCCCGTGACCAGCTTTGGTTTTTGAGTGGCACGGGGCAGCTCATATGTCGCGGCGCCCGCAAAAGCTTCAGTTACAAACTGGGTAAGCCGGACGCCAGGTTCGAAACCCGAGCGGGATTTGCCATATACCGCGCTTTGCGCTCCATCGCCAAGCTGAGCAATCTGGAACGGCTGGCTGATATGCGGCTTGGCGGCCAGGCGTTGAAAAACGTATCAGTGTCGATGGCCTATGTGCCCAAGGGGAAAAGCGACAAGGTCAAGATCCCGTCGGTGACGCTCCCCAGCCTCAAGGCAGGTGATAAATTGGATCTGGAAGTGCATAACGGGCGCGATGAGGCGCTCGATCTGACGGTCCTGTTTGTCGATAGCCGCTACGGCATGCAGACGCTCTTTCCCAAGAAAGGTTACACAAACCGCATTGCACCTGGCGCCAGTTATCGAACGAGCGGACGTATCACTGCTGATACCAGGGGACTGGAACGGTTTTTAATTATCGCGTCACCGGCACAAAACAATGCGCAGCCAATTGACTACAGCTTCCTTAGCCAGCTAGCATTGCCGGATCAATTGCGCAATGCCGCCAGTGATGCAGCAATATTCGGTACGCTGGACCTGGATTTAGTCGAAGCAGCATTCGGGCATAGCTTAACGCGAGGCAGCCGCAGCCGGGCGCCAAGCGCAGTAAAAACTATGATGAGGTCATTGCGATGGGTGGTGGAGTGAGGTCGGGTGTCACATGAATTATCGCACCCCACACATTCAACTATCTGCTTTTATATTGACCTGCGTATGGCAAGCCCCCTCACTTGAAAGAGGAATACGCAAGCTTGGGGAAGCGGGTATGAGGATGTCGCGATTCAGCAATGAAACAGTTCATGGGCAATTTGGCTGTGCAGGTTCGCGGTATGAAAATAGTAGAGCAGTTTTAAACAGGTAAGGTATATTTCATAATGTGTCAGACGTATTCTGTTCTAAGAGTTATCGTAACAACCTTGCTGTTTGCAGGATATTTTTGGGCTTCATCCGAAGCTTCGTTATCCCGCCCCCCGGCCAATAGTGGCAGCGCAAACGGTTTTCACTTAGAAAATGAAGCCTTAAATGATATTGCTTCGGTTCTCAACGCCGCTCATTCATTAAAACAACGTCAGTTCCTTGAATTTATGGGTGATATTGAAAGCAAGTGGGAGAAGCGACCTAAACACACCGCGTCTTATTTAATTGTCAAAGCTTATATAATTAATGAAAAACTACATTCCGATGGCACGCCCGAAAATAAAATTCTGGCCCGAGAGACGCTGGTAAAACTCGAAGCTCTTAGAAGCCGTCATGCTCGGATAGCCATCTTAATAGCCGATATGAGGGTAAATTTATTGAAAAACAATGCCCCTATAAGCAAGCTTCGTGAGCGGTTAGATCATTTGTTCAGGAGCTGCCAGGAGCGCAGAGACAATCTGACGAAATTGCTTCAAAACAACTGTGCATCTTATTTATCAGCGCACGCCCTTCAATTATCAAAAAAACCACGCAACCCGAATCTTGATGACCTTGTCCGACGATTGAGTTACCTTAGTTTGGCCTTCAAGAATGAAAGCGAGACGTCGATTTCCTGCCAATTGATTGCACGAGGAATATTATTCAGATTTACGGGATACCCCGAAATGTACTTGGCCAATATGCTTGATTTTGGGGACACAAAGTTAAAACAACAGAATACCACAAAATTTGACAAAATAAGTGCGATGGCCGCCATTTCATCTGCTTTGTCAAACTACAATAGTCACAGCATTTCGGAAAGTGCAATAAAGTTTGCGCGGGCCGGCCTGGAGATTATTTCAAGTCTCTCACCAGAGGTGAAAACACTAGATAGCATTCGACGGCTTCACGGGGAATTGGGTATTGCCGCTGGCGATGCTTATATGCATTTTCCAAAACCTAAAGATGCTATTGTGATGTACAATAGGGCAATCTACGCATTGAAACCAATTCGCAATCGATTGCCCAAGACACGCAAGCATCAATTTGCAATGGCATTGAGTGCCGCAGCCTTAGCCTATATGATTTCTGGTGACAATCAAGAGGCTGAGGAATTGTATTTTAAGGCGCTTGGTCATTTTGATAAAGTATATTGGGTCGGACATCCTATTGCGGACAATACCGTAACAAATCTTGGGATTCTTCTAAACAATTCTAATCAATCCCTTCGCGCTATTAAGCTTATGGAGAAACGCCGAAAGTACTTTTTATTTTTTAATAGGGATGTGTTGAAAAAGGTCTCTCGCTCATCAATTGGGGGGAGAGGCATTGCCAGCGGAATGGTCAAGTTTCAGAATGTACTCTCTCAGTCATACTTGAATACAGGAAAACCGCGCAAAGCACTTGAAAGACTGGGTGAAATACTCGATTTTGTAGGACCTTCTGACGCGAACGCAAAAGGTAGCTATCATTTAACTATGGCATTCGCCGAATATAGACTTGGCCAATTCGATCAGGCCGCCAGACATGCCAATGACATAGGTATCCCCTTCACTCAGGCTGGCAATCCGGTCTGAACGAACAGCGGGCATTCGAGCGTATCATCGACAAGCTGGCGCATAGTCATTGGGGGCGCGATCACCAGACCTTCAAGCACACGGGCAGCAAGCCGCGCCG
>JAJRQA010000221.1 GCA_024280475.1 Alphaproteobacteria bacterium | reverse complement strand
TTTTCAACAAAGGCTCGATCTGTCTTTGCACTAAAAAACCAATAAACGCCGCCAAAGATAGAAAATCCAACAATGGTCAAGATGCCAAGCATTGTCAGGCGGTTTTTGATGGATAAAAGGTTTAGAAGGGTCATATGGCCTCATCGCAATTTTTGAAAATAGTTGCGTAGAGGTGTAAACAGAATTGATTAACGTACTCTTACTAATTACCACTAATGAGTGTAATATGGAAATATGCACTAAAAAAATAAAATGGGTCAATTCAGCTCATGAAGTATTTTGCACTCAAGTGCTTTTTTAAGGCAGACGCCTGACCAACCAGGGTGTTGTGATTGCTAGGTCTGGATTGCCAGTTGACATTGCTGCACATGAGTTCGGGGCTATTGGGGTGACTGGAGTGAAATGGAGCCGTTTTACTGTGCAATTTGATATCTAGGGTACGTCCAAAGGCGTCGATGTCGCAGCTATATGAGGGCCGCCGCCATGAACGGCTAACATCAATCGCCATGGCACCTTCGATATCTTGAGCGTCATGTTCGTGATAAATAAGAAATTACGCACAGCACGAATAGTAGGCATATTCTCGTTTTCAAGCACCAACAATTTACAAATGGTAGGCTTTTCCCGGCCTTTGCAGGTTAGCTTTTGGATAATATATGTTTCTGGGAAATACAATAAATATATAAATAAAACAAACTCTTGAATGTTATTATTGAGAACGGGGCGAGGACTTGAAAGCAGTGGATCTGCCGGCGCGGCAAACAAACTATCACAATTTCGCAAAACCCGCTTTTCTTTTCATCAAAATCCCCCTATAAGGTCTCACAGCTTCTAATAAGCTTGGATAATTATCCTCCCCCATGATCCCGGGAAGTTTCCCGTGGAGATGACGATTAGAACGGGTTTTTATGAACCCGATCAATATTATTAGCTGGCTCTTTTTCGCGAAGAGCAGACATGGGAATTTTTGACGCGGGGTGGAGCAGCCCGGTAGCTCGTCAGGCTCATAACCTGAAGGTCGTAGGTTCAAATCCTACCCCCGCAACCAAAAATATCAATGACGTAGCACAATTGCGCAACCTCCCAAAAAATTGCCATTGCTGCATCATTGCCGCAAACAAGCCAGATACAGCGTGATTAAGTGACTTGCTGCCCGTTATGAACAAAGGGTGGACTGTTTGGTTTTGGGTGTCATTCTCTACATCGCCAGCGAACAAACTGATTGAGAAGGAGGAGCGAGTAATAGCTGACTTGGACAGTCTGGTTGGTGACGACGCGATGCACCACTTTCGAAAAATTGGAACACTCAAAATATTGACCCTACACTGATCCTCAGTGCCTAACAGATTCTTGGTAATTGTTCGCCAACCAGCATGTCGACGATACGCTGCCCACCAAAAACCGTCTGCATGACGACACGACCTGGGCGGTTCTCTATAACATGACCTATTGCCGCTGACCCTTCACCAAGTGGATGGGCATGCATGGCTCTAAGTATCGCGTCAGCCTCGGCTTGGGGGACAACACAAACAAGTTTACCTTCATTGGCGAGATAAAGCGGATCGAGCCCAAGGATTTCGCAAAATCCTTTGACTTCCTCGCGAATAGGCACCTGGTTCTCTATAATTTCAATGCCAACATCCGAGGCAAGGGCTATTTCGTTTAATACGGTTGCCACGCCTCCGCGCGTCGCATCACGAATGAACCGTAAATTGGGTGCCGCTTCAATCATCTCGTCGATCAAATCATTCAGCGAGGCACAATCGCTTTCAATGGGAGTTGAGAGTGCCATGTCGCCGCGGGCATTGAGTATGGTCGCACCGTGATCACCGAGAAGACCATTGACCAATATGGCATCACCCGGTTGAGCGAGATCTGCGCCGAGTGTCAACCCTTCACGTATCATGCCGATTCCAGCAGTATTGATGAAGAGCTTGTCGCAAGCCCCCTTGTCAACGACCTTGGTGTCGCCAGTAACAATCTCGACCCCGGCTTGTCTGGCAGCTTTGGCCATTGAGGCCGCGATCTTGCGCAACGTTTCGACCTCGACGCCTTCCTCGATAATGACGCTACAACTGAGATAAAGCGGTTTGGCACCCCCCACCGCCAGATCATTGACGGTGCCGCAAACAGCAATCTTGCCAATATCACCACCTGGAAACTCTAACGGATGGACCACATAGCTATCTGTGGTGAAGGCTAGCCGGTCTCCTAATTGCGCGAGATTGGCCAATTCGAATCGGGCCTGATCCTCCAATGGTGCAAGTGTATCATTGTCGAAAACACTGACGAAAACATCATCAATCAGATCACGCATGGCCTTGCCGCCGCCGCCGTGTGCAAGGGTCACCTTGGGCACATTGACCTTGCCGAGGCGTCTGCGGTTGGCGGATGGTTTCTTGAGTTTGACCACCGGGCTCACACCGCCCCCTTTTCTTTAAGCTTTTCGATATCGCCATATTGATAATAGGCCGCACATGCTCCTTCCGATGAAACCATCAAAGCGCCAAGGGGGGTCTCGGGGGTGCACGCCTTGCCGAATACCTTGCAGTCCCAGGGCTTTATGACGCCCTTTAAGACTTCACCACACTGGCAGGATTTGGGATCAGCGATTTTGATCGCGGGAACCGTGAATTTTCGCTCTGCATCATATTGTGCAAAACCCTCGCGAATTCGCACACCAGAATGATCAATGGAACCGAGCCCGCGCCATTCGAAGAATTCCCTGAGCTCAAAAACCCGGGCGACGGCATCAAGAGCCGCGTCATTACCATCATCGGGTACAATTCGATTATATTGATTTTCGATCTCCGCCCGGCCATCCGCCAGTTGTTTCAAAACCATCCAGATGGAGTGCAAGATATCCAGAGGTTCAAAACCTGCGACAACAACGGGTCGCTTATAGTGCGCGGCGATAAAGTCATAAGGCGTTGTGCCGATGACCATGCTCACATGACCGGGTCCTAAAAAACCATCGAGATTGAGATCGGGACTGTCAAGGATCGCTTTAACGGTCGGAATGATCGTAATATGATTACAAAAAAGAGAGAAATTATCTGTCCCGTCCGCCTCGGCCTGCAAGATAGTCATTGCCGTGCTTGGCATTGTCGTTTCAAAACCCAGGCCGAAGAATATAACTTCTTTGTCTGGATTATCGCGCGCCAATGAGAGCGCATCAAGCGGCGAATAAACCATGCGCACATCTGCACCATCTGCTTTGGCCTGCATCAGGCTTTTCTTAGAGCCAGGAACGCGCATGGCGTCCCCAAATGTGGTGAAAATCACATCCGGCATTTCAGCCAGGGCAACGCAATCATCGACCCGCCCCATCGGTAGAACACAGACCGGACACCCCGGGCCATGTATAAGCTCGATATCATCGGGTAACATCGTCTCGATACCATATCTGAATATGGCGTGTGTATGTCCGCCGCAAACCTCCATGATATAGATCGGTCGGTTCAGATTTGTTCTGATTTTCTGCGCCAGGATTTCGATCTCGTTAAGTAGAAACCGGGCTTTTTTCGGATCGCGGAATTCATCGACATATTTCATTTAATTCTTCCAATCATTCTGCCGCTCTCACATTAAGATTTCCCCGATCATCTGCGAGCAAGGTGTGCACCAGATCCCATAGAATATGGTAGATTGTTACGTGGCATTCCTGAATGCGGTGAATGCTGTCTGTTTCCACAATAAGGCAATGATCAAGACCCGTATTAGCCATCTCGCCTCCGTTCATGCCGGCCATGCCGATGGTTGTGACCCCTAGCTCTTTGGCTTTTTGAAAGCCTTTAATCAGGTTGTCAGAATTTCCGCTGGTCGAGAGGCCGATGAGCCCGTCTCCAGAGCGCGCTTGTGCAATGATCTGCCGAACAAAGACATGTGAAAAACCGACATCGTTACTGACCGCCGTGAGCATTGTCGTATCACTCGTCAAATCAATTGCGGTCAGTGCCGGTCTGCCGGCGGTGACGGGGTGCAGAAATTCGACAGCAATATGGGAGGCATCACAGCTCGATCCCCCGTTTCCCATGGTGAACAACCGACCATTATGACGGTAGACATCGGCGATTGCAGCAGCGGTATCGACCACGGCCTGAACGTTTTTTGCAAAGAAGGCGTCTATGGCCTCATGATGAAGGTCAGCCTTCTGGGTAATGGATGTGAGTAAAGCCTCATTGAGAGCATCGGGATCTTGTTTTTTGCCATGCAGAAAAGGATATAACCCCTCCAGTTTTTCCTTATTGCCCGGCATCAAAATCCTCGTTTTCCAATTAGCTATTTGCAGTTTTTATCAATAGATATTGAAGGGGGTTTACTCAGGATTTACCTGAATCTCTCATGGCCGCGAGCTCTGCCTGAACTTCACCAAGCTCGGTCAGAACCTTCAGGGTTGCCGCCGCTTCCTTCTCGTCAATCCGGCTCATGGCAAAGCCGACATGCACCAGCACCCAAACATCAATGCATTCTTCGAGAGGATGCTCGTCACTGGCAATACATGTGATATTAATTTCACGTTTGACGCCAGCCACATCCACAAGCGCAAGTTTTCGGGTCTCATCAGTGATCTCGACGATTTTTCCCGGAACTCCAAGGCACATATTAAATTCCTTCTGAACTGCTATGAGTTCGCAAGTGAACCGTGGCGGCAATTACGGCCTGTCCCAAAGCAAGCCCACCATCATTGGCCGGTACGCGAGACTGCATAAGGACCTTATAGCATTTTCTTGAAAGCCGTTCACTAACTTCTTCCAGCGGCACTTTATTTTGAAAACAGCCGCCTGATAGGGCAACAGATTTAATGATAGTCCCGTCCTTTTCGCATCTGGCCACAATCTCATTCACCATGTTGGGAATGATTTTGGCCAGTCCCTTGTGAAAACGGGCCGCCATCACCGACACGGGCGTTTGAACGAGGAGATCGTCGAGCAAGGCCTACCACATCGGCAGGGGATCGACAAGCGGCAATCCATTTTCGTGCTGGTTCGAGATAGAAAACGGGTAGGCGAGTGCATCATCTTCATCACTCAACGTGTTTTCGTCAACAATGGCTTCGAGTTCCATGGCTCCTTGTCCCTCATAAAACAGAAGGTGATGTAATGGTGTATAGGGCAGCATAAATCCAAGCATATTCATGGAAGGGGCATCACAATGAAGGGACAACACAATCTGGCAATGTATCAGGTCCGTCTACTTTCAAGAGCGCGATGGGAGCTTCTGGACTGACAAGGAGGTCTCTCTCCGTGCTGTTGACACTGTAATAGTGGCGAATGACGTCCACATCGCGGGCCATCAGTGCAAAAGGCTTTCCGTATCGTTGTTTACGCGAGCGGAGCCGCTCAACAGTCATGCCATTGGTTGCGTCGCAAGCCAGATGAAAGCCGCCGATACCCCGAATCGCAACTATTTCTCCCTTTAGGATAAGGTCAGCTGCCGCCTCCACATCATCATCAAACATTGGACGCTGATCATATTGGGTCGTTGTCCCGCCCAGCTGTTCCTGCCATACTTTCGGGCCACATTGATGGCAGGCAATCGGCTGTGTATGGAAGCGCCGATCAACCGGATTCCCATATTCAGAGGCGCAGTCTGAGCACATTTCAAAATCAGACATGGTCGTACTTGCGCGGTCGTAGGGCACATTTTCGATAATGGAAAAGCGAGGACCACAATGGGTGCAATTGGTGAACGAATAGCGGAAGCGCCGCTCTTGGGGTTGTGCACTTCCTCGCGACACGCCGGGCAGGTTGCGGCATCGGGCGTCACCTGGGTGCGGGTTTCGCCATCACGGCTTTCCACGATCCGAAACGATTGACCACTATATTCGGTTTTCCTAATCTGGGTTTCGATATGCTCAATGTGACATAGTGGAGGTGCCTCACGTTGCAGTCCGGTGAGAAAGTCAGAAATATCGTTTTTCGATCCTGATACGTGTATCAGGATTCCGGCCTCGTCGTTACTGACATCTCCGGAAAGCTCGCATTCATGGGCAAGCCGCCAGACCATCGGTCGAAACCCAACACCCTGTACTATACCGCGCACCCGGATTTCCATAGATACGGAATTTGATTCCATTTTTACGATGGTGCTGCTCGTTCAATGTGATCCATAAATCACAGAGTATCAGACAACTAATTGCATATGATAATAAAAATCAGGCACATTTCTCCCACAACATTTATCTCATTTGAGTGACAGCAAAACCTTTGACTATGGCGCATTGGTCATCATCCGGAATATTAATATTCTGATTTGCGCGCCTCTTAATCGCATTGTTGCATCTCAGTAACAGTGTACTGAGATTGAGACTCAAAATCTCGAAGTTGGTTTACATTGGGGAGGCGTTGTTATGTTATCCTTACCCTAGGGGTATGCCCTAAGGGTAAGGTGATTTGATCGTGGGGATCAGTATTTGTTGTGTATGGGGGAAGAAGAGTAATGTACAAGGGCGAAATCACGGCTACCAGAGCAATCCTCTATTTAGGGTTTTTTATAGCTTTATCTTCACCTGCAATGGGTCAGGGTGCTGAACCTTTGGAGCCGATTACCGTTCCAGGTGCCACGATCCCTGGTGAAACAATTTCCGGACCTCAAGACGACGCACTTTTGGGCACAAAAATTGTTGAGCAAAGTGAACGCTGGGATACCGCGACGATCGTTTATCGAAACGAAATAGACAATAAACACGCGCCTGTAGCCTTTGATGCCCTTGATAAAAAACCGGGTCTGAATGTCGTCC
>JAJRQA010000220.1 GCA_024280475.1 Alphaproteobacteria bacterium | reverse complement strand
CCTTCATATCCGATCCAACAGCATGGTACGACAGGTGAAGGGCAGCCATATTGTGGTACCGCGATTGTTCTCCCACTCGCGCGCTTATATTTTCCAGAACCCCGACCAGCGCATCATTTTTGCCATTCCCTATGAAGGAAAGTTCACGCTGATCGGCACCACCGATGTCGATGTCACGGGTGACCCCGCCGATGTTGAAATTTCAAGCGATGAAATCAGTTATCTGTGCAAGGCCGTCAGCAAATATTTCAAAAAACCTGTTGCCCCATCCGATGTCGTTTGGAGCTTTGCTGGAGTGCGGCCCCTGTTTGGCAATGCGAAAACCTCCGCCAGCAAACTGACGAGGGACTATGTGCTGGAGCGTGACGGCAAACAGGGAGAACCAGCGCTACTGAGCATCTTTGGCGGCAAAATCACCACCTATCGCAAGCTGGCCGAAAAAGTGCTGGCCGAACTTGAAGATCAGCTTCCCGCCCATACCGGCAAACCGTGGACCAGCGACCACCCCCTGCCCGGCGGTGATTTCGAGATCGGCGCGTTTGATATGCTGGTGGAACAGCTTATGCTCTTGTGCCCGCATATGACGCTTGCACAAGCCACTCGAGTGATGCGCGCCTATGGCACCCGCGCCTTTGATATTTTTGCGCCAGACAAACAATGCCTGCCGGTTGGCGAAGATTTTGGCGCCGGGCTGACCCAGCTCGAAGTGCAGTATCTTGTTGAGCATGAATGGGCCACAAGCGCCGATGATATTTTATGGCGGCGTAGCAAGCTTGGGCTAACACTATCGCGCCAACAGCAAAAATATCTCAATCAATGGCTGCAAGAATATCAAAAGGTGCGAGAGCTATGAGCAAATATGTGCTGGCCATCGATCAGGGAACAACGTCAAGCCGGGCCATCCTGTTTGATCAAAATTTGCAACTTGTCGCCACGGTGAGGCAAGAGTTCAAGCAGATTTTCCCGCGCTCTGGCTGGGTCGAACATGATCCAGAAGAGATCTGGAGTAGCGTCCTGTCGACTTGCCATGACGTCATGAAAAAGCACGATGTACAGGCCAGCGCAATCAAATCTATCGGTATCACCAACCAACGTGAAACGGTTGTTCTATGGGAAAGACAAAGCGGCAAATGCTTACATAATGCGCTGGTCTGGCAGGACAGGCGCACCAGTGATCTATGCGCCGAACTAAAAACACAGGGCTTTGAAACGCTGGTCACGCAAAAAACCGGTCTATTGCTTGATCCCTATTTCTCGGCCACTAAAATCGCCTGGTTGCTGGACCATGTTTCGGGCGCACGACAAGCCGCTGAGGAAGGTCGCCTTGCCTTTGGCACCATTGACAGCTTCTTGCTATGGCGTTTGACGGGCGGATCGGTCCACGCAACAGATGCCACAAATGCCAGCCGCACCCTGCTTTACGATATTCATCAAGGCCAGTGGAGCAAGGAGCTGTGCACCTTGTTCAACATCCCCTTGTCTCTGCTCCCGCAAGTCATGGATTGCGCCGCAGATTTTGGCGCTTGCGATGCCGATCTGTTTGGCGCGCAAATTCCCATCAACGGGATCGCTGGAGATCAACACGCCGCCACCATAGGTCAAGCGTGTTTTAGCCCTGGCATGATCAAATCAACTTATGGCACCGGCTGTTTCGCCATGCTCAACACGGGACATACACCGGTGCGCTCCAACAACCGATTGCTGACCACCATCGCCTACCAGCTCAACGGCACCCCCACCTACGCGCTTGAAGGGTCAATCTTTATCGCCGGTGCAGCTGTGCAATGGCTGCGCGATGGTTTGGGCGTCATTGAACATGCCGATGAACCCGATGAGCTGGCTGCCAGCGCTGATCCTCATCAAGCGGTCTATCTGGTGCCAGCCTTTGTGGGCCTTGGGGCTCCTCATTGGGACGCTGACGCGCGCGGCGCTCTTTATGGCCTGACGCGTAACACCGGACCGGCTGAACTGGCAAAAGCGGCTCTTGAAAGCGTTTGCTATCAAACAAAGGATCTGCTGGACGCCATGCAGGCAGACTGGCCGCAAATGGAGCAAACCATATTGCGTGTTGATGGCGGCATGGCCGCCTCCAACTGGACCATGCAGGCGCTTGCCGACATTCTCGACACACCCATTGATCGACCTGCTATCATCGAAACAACGGCGCTGGGCGCCGCTTATCTGGCGGGCATGCACAGCGGGTTTTATCCCTCAATGGAGGAATTCAAACAAGGCTGGTCGCTCGATCGGCAGTTTGTCCCCCTGATGGATGAGGATGAACGAACCCGCAAAATAGCTGGCTGGAATGATGCCATTAAAAGAACGCTGACGGGGTGAAGGGGTAAAATTCACATACGAGGAAAGCTATCGGCGCTCACATCTAATCCTTCCGCAAACGGTTTCTTTTCCTCCAGTGCTTCAAAAACCTGCGCGGATCCCCTATAAAAATCGGACTGATATTTTAGTAATACAATGAACGAATCAAATGGCTGATGTATTTATCTCCTATGCACGCGCCGACTGGGATCATGCCAAACAGCTGGCGGACCAGCTAACAACACGCGGCTATCAGGTCTGGTGGGATGTGGAACTGGTCGGATCTGACAATTTTCGCGATGTCATCATGAGCGAGCTGGAAACGGCCAAGGCGGTGATCGTGATCTGGTCGGCGGCCTCTTGTTGCTCTAACTTCGTGCTTGATGAAGCGGGGCGCGCTTTGCGGGCAGGCAAGCTGGTGGCGACAAGACTGGACAACTTTGATCCGCAAAACCTGCCCCTTGGCTTTGGCACCCAGCACACAGATCTCGTCGCGCAGCTGAAGCGCATCACGCCAGCCCTTGATAAATTAGGCATTGATACAACCGCGCAAAAATCCGCCGCCGAACAGGCGCGTCTTTTGTCCGAAACGGCCTTTTGGAACGAGATCAAAGACAGTGACGATATTCAGGATTTCAATCTCTATCTCAACGAATATCCCGACGGCCTGCACCGCGCCTCCGCCAAGCTGCGCTTGCAAAAATTGGGCACGAAGCAGCCAGAGAAAACAGAAATTGCAAAAAAGACGATCTCCACCAGAACCATCGCAGATACAAAAAAAACGACGAGTACAATAAAAACGTCAAGCAAACACCCGCTTCGCAGATCCTCAATGCTTTATGAAGCTCTTGCGTGCCTCTTTGTTCTTCTTGCGATACCGGCGCAACTATTCCTTACTTTTTCATTCAATGCCAATTTTACCTTTGGCTACCTGATGGCGGCAGGGCTGATTATTCTTTTGGCCATTTTCATCATCTGGTTGCGTCGCAGGGCGCTTGGTAATGTCGAACGAGCAATCTATTTGCTGGGCACAACCAACGCGATCATTGACCCTTTTAATTTTTTGTCGATGGAGTATCTGCAGATCGCGTTAAACATGACCCCGCTTTTTAGCAAACTATTCAGCGTTGGATTAATAGGCTCAATTTGCGTGTATCTATGGCTGCGGCCCTTGCGGAAATAGCTTATTTTAACCGTTTCCTTTGATTGGTTGGCTTCTGCTTGTCAGCAAGAACCGACATTTGTACGAAAGTGTGTGAGCGGCAAGGCGATCGACTGCTTAAGATGGGTCCTCGATAAATTTGTGGATCAAGGCCGTTCAATATCCCAACCATCGTAGCCACCAATTTTCAGGGATGACGATGGGGTATACACTCTTCGTCATCCTTGAAAATATGCGGACAATGTGCTTTTTCGGGGCATCGTTTTCAACCCGCATATTTGTCGAGGATCCATCTCTAGCGATCTTTCGAGTTGCCGCTCGCAATGTCCGTACCTGCAACGAAGAGGAAAAAACAGCCGATTTTACAGGCTCAGGCCTCTAAGCTTCCCTTAAATACGCCGTGCTTTTCTGGCCCAGAATACGCCAGGTGCCGAGCAGGCCGAGCGGTAAGATAAGCGCCAGAACGAGACCAAGTATTTCAACCAGCACCCAACCAGAGAACACAAATGGTAGCTCCATGGCATATGTAACAATCGCATAGGCAGCAAACCCGCCAATCAGCAAAGCCAACACCGCGCTTAACAAGGCAAGTACCAGATATTCCATGAAATGCACACTCAAAATACGCGAGCGTGTCGCCCCCAATACCTTGAAAATGACCGTCTCGCGCAGCCTCGCATTGTGGGTTGCCGCCATGGCACCCGCCAGCGCCACCGCCCCCACCAGCAGCAAAACCAGATTGGCAGCCTTGACCGCCACCAGAATACCCTTCAGGACCCGGTCAATACTAGCCAACACTTCACGCACCGCAATCGGCGTAACGTCTGGCAGAGCGGCAACAAGATTGTGGATCAAGCGCCCCTCCTGCTCCACATTATTGCGCTCGCGCAAAGACAAGGTAGCCAATAATTTATAAGGGGCGTTTTGCAAAGTGTTTGGTGAGAAAATCATCACGAAATTGATCGACAGGCTTTTCCATTCGACGCGCCGCATATTGGCGATTTTAGCGACGATATCACGGCCCAGCACATTGACGGTCACCTCATCGCCAATATCCAACCCCAGACCTTTGGCGATTTTTTCTTCAAATGACACGAGCGGGGGGCCGGCATAGTCTTCTGGCCACCATGTCCCCCGGGTCAGCACCGAACCCGCCGGTATTTTCGGGGCGAAAGTCAACCCCCGGTCGCCGCGTAGCACCCAACCCGTGCCGGGGGCCGGTTTGATCAGTTCCGCCGAGGTGCCGGCAATATTGGTCAAGCGACCGCGCAACATGGGAGCATCATTGAGCCTCACCCCCGGGGCCGTATCGCTGGCTATTTTCTTGAACTTGGCAAGGTCGGATTTATCAATATCAACGACAAAGAAATTTGGTGCGTCGGCGGGCAGGCCGGTTTCCAATTGGCTCATCAGTGCACTTTGCACAAAGGAAACCGTTGTCAGCAGACTAAGGCCAATGCCAAGCGACAAGATGGTGGTTGTCAGCAAGGGGGCGGGGCCAGCCAGGGAGGAGCGCACCATGGCAAAACGGCTGTTTTTTGGGCGCGGCATCGCCTGAAAACCGCGTTTCAACAAAGCAGCAATGCCTTTGAAGGCAAAATATAAAATCACAAATCCAATACATACGAACAGCGAGACAAATCTCATATTCGAGAGATAAATCACTAATCCGGCAAGCCCCAGCACAAGGATAATCGTCAGGCCGACGACCAGCCAGTCAGGGCCTGTTTTGGAAACCTCGATTTGGGCACGGTATAGCTCGGCAGCGCGTATTTTTTTTGCCTTGCCAAGCGGCCACAAGGTAAAGATCAGTGCCACCAAAAACCCGTAAAGGGTGGACGATAGCAAGATCCCGAACGGCAACCCAAACTCAAGCTTGATCGGTAGCATTGAGGCGATAAAAATATTCAAAAGCGGCGGAATAGCCGCCCCCGCCAAAAGCCCTAAAAAGATACCAAATCCCGCCAGCATCAAAATTTGTAACAAATAAACCAGAGAAATCAGCTGTCCCGATGCACCCAGTGATTTGAAAGTGGCGATCACTTCTCGCTTGCGCGAGATATGGGAGGTGACCGCATTGGCGACCCCAACACCACCGATAAACAGCGCCGCCAGCGACAAAAGTTCGAGAAACTGGCTGAACCTGTTGATGGCGCGAGAAACCCCTGGGGTTGGATTGGCACGATCAAGAACGATAAATCCCGCTTGCGGGAATTTCTCGATGACGCGACTTTTCGCATCGCGCACCTGCTCGATTTTGCTATCCTCGTCGGGTAGCGCCAGACGCACGGAATAGCGAATAAGACTACCTGGTTGTTCCAGTCCGGTATTTATCAAGGTTTGGCGCGATATTAAAACGCGGGGGCCAAAATTAAGACGCCCGGACAATCGATCCGGTTCCAGAGCCAAAACGCCGCGCACGATAATTCTGGCTTCACCAAGCATAAACGAGCCACCTTGCTTGATACCAAGACGCTCCAGCAAAAGCTGGTCGACAATGGCATTGTTTTGTTGGCGCAACAGACCATCGAACCGCGCGTCCCGCACCAGCAATTCTCCAACCAGCGGATAGGATTTGTCCACGGCCTTGATATCAACAAGCACCGAGCGGTCGGGCTTTTGCGAACGGGCAATGGACCGCAATCTGGCAATCGAGCTGATGGCCCCAAATTTAACGATATAGTCGCGCTGTTCGCTCGTTGGTGTTTTATGCACCAGGGCAAAGGACAAATCGCCGCCAAGCAGCACCCGCCCTTGCGCATCGAGCCCCGTTTTGAAGGCCGTTGACAGCACCCCCACCGTGGTGATGGCTGTGACCCCCAACATGATGCAGGCAACCAGCACATAAAACCCTGTCAGTCCGCCGCGTAACTCGCGCACTGCCAGTTTGGCTGCAAGAGAAAAATTGTTGATCATCCAGCCTCCGCTTTGGCCGGGTTTTGCATCGTTTTTATGCGCCCGTCTTCAAGTTTGATTTGCCGCTGGCAGCGGCTCGCCAGCGCTTCATCATGGGTAACCAGCACCAGCGTCGTATTATGAGCTTTGTGCAGATCAAATATCAGATCGATAACCTCGCCGCCGGTATGGCCATCAAGATTGCCGGTTGGTTCATCGGCCAGCAGCAGGCTTGGCTTTGGTGCCAGCGCCCGCGCCAGCGCTACTCGCTGGCGTTCGCCGCCCGATAATTGAGCCGGAAAATGATGGTGGCGATGCGCAAGGCCGACATCCTCGAGCAAGGCACGCGCCCGCTCAAAAGGCTCCAAAGCCCCTGCAAATTCCAGCGGCAATGCGGTGTTTTCCAGCGCCGTCATGGTGGGGACCAGATTAAAGGACTGAAAAACTATGCCGATATGTTCGCCGCGAATCAATGCCAGCTGGTCCTCGTTAAGAGCCGACATTTCATGATCGGCAAACATCACACGGCCGCTCGTGACCTGCTCAAGTCCCGCCATCACCATCAGTAAGGACGTTTTGCCAGATCCAGATGGCCCCACAATGCCCACCGTTTCGCCGGTATGGATGGCAAGATTGATATCACGCAATATGTCGACCGCCCCTGCCCGACTTGAAAGGGTCAAACTGGTATCCGATATGTCAATCAGCATTGATTTGTCTGTTGAAGTCATAAAACCCTGTCTCTTATTCTTGCCGCTGTGATAAGGTTCACTGGTTTGGCATTCAGCCCCTCGCCCCTATATAGGTCATAGCATGT
>JAJRQA010000219.1 GCA_024280475.1 Alphaproteobacteria bacterium | reverse complement strand
TGGAACTCCATTCCTATAAAATTTTTCAAAGCATGTGAGTGATTGGCGACAAAAGCAAGGCCGTTGTTGCAGTTTTTTGCAACTATTTTCCAATTTCGGGGGTTTTTGAGTATCGGCGCTAGAGATTTGCGGTCCGATCAAGGGTGAAAAAGCCCTTTATTTTCTTGAACAGGGTATCGCGGCAGGTGCGATACGATTCTAGAACCTGTTCGCGATTACCGGTCACAAAGGTTGGATCAAGGGTCGGCCAATAATCCACATCGACCGCTTGCGTGCGGGTCAGCTCGAGAGCTTGATGGTGTGCTTCGGGGGTCAGGCTGATGATCAGGTCAAAATTGGTATCATAGAGGTCGCTAATGGCCACGGGATGATGTCTGGAGACATCGATGCCGATCTCATCCATAACGGTGGTCACAAACGGGTCTTGATCGCCGGTACGAACGCCAGCGCTTTCCACATAAATGCGCCGCCCGGCAAGATGGCGCAAGATACCCGCCGCCATGGGTGAGCGCACCGCATTCATGGAGCAGGCGAACAGCACGGCATCGGGGATGTCGCGGGCAATGTCGGGGTTCTTGTCGATCATCGCACTGGTCCCCCCGGCCATTGCAGGGCGCAGATTAGCGTGAATAATCTTCGAGCTGTTTCAAAATCCACATTGATTTTGCCGCTCAAGCGGTCTTGCACCAGTTGTGCGCCTTCATTGTGCAGCCCGCGCCGCCCCATATCAATGGCCTCAATGCGGCTGGGGGGCGCTGTTTTAATGGCCTCGAAATAGCTTTCACAAAGCAGGAAATAATCGCCCACCAGGCGTTTGAAGGAGGACAGGGAGAGCATCAGAGAATTGAGCGGTTTACGGTTTTCGTCGCCGATATGAAATACCAGACGGTTTTCTTCCAGTGCCAGCTGCAAGCTGTAAGGGCCGCTGGCACCCTCTTTTATGAGTTCAAAAAAATTGGTCTCCAGCAGATCATAAATCGCGACATTGCGTTCATGCTCAATATCGGGGGTGCAGCGGGCAATACTGGCCTCATCGAGAAACACGTCCACCAGCCGGTTGCTGGATTGATTGCCGGATTTATCGTCCGGTTTTTCTGGAGGTTCATTGCTCATAAACCGTCTTATCACCGGCGGCGCGCTCGGCAAAGCCCGAAGTGAGCAAAGGTTTAATCGAGCGCACGTCGAATACGAAACTTTGAACATCGGACCAACCAGAGCCCGACCGGGCGAGCGCCGAACAGGCCGCTCTATCGGAGGCCCGAGCGTAGCGAGGAACAGCCATGAGATATGTAAAACGGCACGGGCTTTGGTGGTGGCCCCAGCTTGAATAATGGCTCCCCCGACAAGCACCAGCGCAGATCCGGGGCCCAGAACAACGATCTGTTTCCGTGTAAAATTTTTGTTCCTTGCCCTGGATTCCAGGTCAAGCCCGGGAAGTAACGTTTTAAACAGTGAGATACCATCCAGGCTTTGGACAGTTTTGCAGATCTTTGTATATGCATGATCGAAGATTGAAATTTGATGTTGGGGAAATGTTGATCAAAGATTTTGGTGATAGAGTATGCGTTTAAATTCTGTGATGAGCTGGTTGCAGAGGCGATTGCCAATCTGGATTGAGCGAAAGTTTTGTGTATTTAGTAAACCGTCAACGTAATTCCAGCTTGGGAATGCGCGGTGGAATGCTCCAGCATCCCGAAAGCCAGACAATCATACCGTTTCAGAACGCTGCCTTTCTTTCGATCATCACTTTATGGGGTGAATTTTTACAAACTCTTTTAGTTCATTTCTTTTTATGGATTTCGTTGCGGCGTAACGATGTTGAAGCGTCAACTCGTACTGGCGATTGCGCACGACAATGAAGTGACTACCGACAAGCTGATTGCGATTTTTTATCGTCTGATTGAACACAGCGTGAAATTCTCCACTCTCAAAACCGGAAAACTTGTTACTGCGCAGCGGTATGGTCATGCGGACATTTTTATAAATTTGCCGATAGATCCGCAATGTACCAGATGCCTTAGACTTTATATCCTTGCTACTACCTGAGACATTGAAAAAAGAAAAATTGGTATGGACTCCGATATAGATGCTCTCGGGAACAATATTGCCTTTTGTCTTTGAATTGACAAGCGTTACCAATTCGCTTGTTTTACGCCCGAGCATGAGGTCGTCAAGCGGTGTCGCAGGTGTCATGCGGGTCATTTTGTTGCAGCCTGTCAAGTCATGTTTTTTCAGCGACCATCCCGATGGTAGGTTGATTGAGATGCCAAAGCCGGGACAATTGAAATGCCCGTTTTTTGCAGTTGCGGCAAAGCTGAGATTAGCAAACCCGCTGCAAAAAATGCCCACCCCCACGGACCAAAGTAGGATTTTGGTCTTGAATGAAGAAATGCCCATATTTTGTCTCCCAAATTGAATAAAGGGAGCCTCTAAAAATCCCCTATTTCACGCCTCATGGCCGGTTTGCAGATTTTTATGGCTTGTCAGCCGTTTTCCAATCACTGATGCCACCGGCAATATGACAGGCATTTGATATCCCAAGGTCCTGGGCCGCTCGCACAGCCATGGCTGAGCGCTCACCAAAGGGGCACAAGAAGACCAGACGTTTATTGAAATCAACGACTTGTGTTCGTAGTTTGCCATGATCTGACAGACTGGTTTGCAAGTCGGAATAGGGAACATGTAACGTTCCCGGGATCGTGTCGCCTTTTTGACGCTCATTGTCATCGCGCAGGTCCACAAACAAGATATCTGCCTGTTCCTTCAGGCTCGACATCTTTTCAGGAGATAGCGCCCATCCGCATTTGGCATTTTCTTTTTGCACCATGCCGATTTGCATATTTTCGGGGACGACGACATCCATGAGCTTGGGATTGGGCAGGTTGAGATTGTTCATGAGGTCAACATATTCGTCGATTGATTGCACTTGCAGGCGCGGATTAAACGCCTTTTCTTCGCCGATTGAGCTGACAGTGTCGCCTTTGTAATCATGAGCTGGATAGACCAGCGTTTCCTCGGGCAGTTTCAAGAGCCGATCAAAAATGGAATGGTACTGAGCGCGTGCATCGCCGTTCTGGAAATCGGTGCGGCCAGTCCCACGGATCAGCAACGTATCTCCCGTGAAGACACGGTCCCCCATCAAAAAGCAATATGAGTCGTCTGTGTGGCCGGGCGTATACAGAACCTCAAGGCGGCTGCCTTCAATGTCAATATGATCGCCATCCGCGACCCGCATGGATACCACATTGACCAGGCTTTGCTCGCCCATCACCGTGATACATTGGGTCTTATCTCGCAAAGCACCAAGACCGGTGATGTGGTCGGCGTGTAAATGGGTGTCAATCGCCTTGACCAGCTTTAAATCTAACTCGTCGATCAGCGTTAAATAACGATCTACCTTCTCTAGTACTGGATCAATTATCAGTGCTTCTCCGCCAGGCCTGCTGGCAATGAGATAGCTGTAAGTGCTTGAAACGCTGTCAAATAATTGGCGAAAAATCATATGTCTTCCTATTGAGTTATGGTGTCTTTTGACGCTATTACCTACGCTCATACAACTGCATTTTAGGCTGTTTGTGAAGACGTTCCTGGCTTTTTATTTCGATATTTTGTGGGAGCGCTATGCGGGGGAAATGACCGATGAAACCGTTATCTGCGCTTCTTTGCCATCATCTGCAGGTCTTCCTTGATAACCTCGATATCATAGCCATTATCAAGAGCACGGTCGAGCATATCATCTATATTCAACTTGCCAGCGCGGATCATCGCCCACAAAAGCGTGACGCGGGTGCCAGAGCGGCAATAGGTGAGGATCGGTTCGGGTAGTTCCTCGACCATAGAGCCGTAGGCAGTGGCGATATATTCATTATTGACCTGATGGCCATAGAGCGGCATATACCGGTAATTGAGGCCAGCACTCTCAACGAGTTGTTGGGCCAGCGCATCGGTCATGTGCTGGTCTGTATCGTCCTTGGGGAGGATATTGACAATAGATTTGAAACCGCAATCTGCTGCCATTTTTATGTCTTGTGGGGTGATATATCCGGCCGTCCAATAGCCATCGTCAAGCTTGCGAACTTTTGTATCTGCAAGTTTGATGGCATCGGTCTTGAACATGGAATGCGCTCGATTTGGTTTATCTCAATCGAATAATCGACTGAACATATGAAGACTCAAATAGAATATAAACCCCGATGTAGTCATCGGCAAGCGTGACCACGCGCCGCTTTCTTGTATTGGTCTATCGCTGCGCTGTCTCAGAC
>JAJRQA010000218.1 GCA_024280475.1 Alphaproteobacteria bacterium | reverse complement strand
TGCTCATGATGCGAAAACCGGCAAGGAACTCGCACGCTTCCGTACAGCATGATCAGCGGGCTGTTAACTTAGAGACACAAAAGAAACTACAGGGGCGTCTTGCGAATTTTTGCGAGGCGCCCCCTGCAATGCGGCTTTTTTGCAAAAAAGAGGTGAGGTAACTATGGGAAGTGGGAGCGGGAAAACCCCGGATCAGATACTTGCTGAAATTACGGAGATGTTAGCCGCTGGACTAAAGACACAGGTGGAGCCATTCCCTGAATCTGCACAGGCATTTTCGAAAATTCTGGATGAGTTACGTGCTCTTGATAAGGACGACCTGAAAGGGCGACTTGTTATAGGTGGATTTGTAGACCATCCCTATGGAGCAGGTGATCAGCGCTGTCAGGAATGTATTTATTTTCTGGTTCATAAAAAATGGTGTGACCTTCCTGAGCTTTCGGTACCCGTCGAACCTGAATGGTGGTGTCGTCTTTGGAAGATATAACTGGCTCTTTTTGGGAGAGGGGGTGCATGAAATGACGGAAGAACATGATGCTCTTCGAGCAGATATACAATTGCGCATGGAAAACGGACTGAAAACCGAGGTCCAGCCTCGGGCAGATAGTTCAGAGCTTGTTCTGGAAATTATCAATCGCCTTCAATCATCGAGCGGCGATCTCGATTCCAGGCTGGTGATTGGTGGCTTTACATTAACGCCGGTCGAGCATGGAGGTATCGAACAGGCCTGTGAATCCTGTATGTATTATCTGGTGCATAAGAAATATTGTGAGCTGCCGGAGCTGGAAGTTCCTGTAGAACCGGAGTGGTCGTGCCGACTGTGGCGCATTTAATTTTGGGTGAGCTCTTGTTGACAATTATTGGTTGCGGAAACCTCAATCGATCAGATGATGGCGTTGGTGTTGTTGTGGCCCAGCGGCTTCAGGCTTTACTGCATAAAACACCTTCAAAAAATGTACAGGTATTCGATACTGGCACGGACGGCATGAGTGTCATGTTCAAGGCGCGCGGTGCAACGTCAGTTATTATAATTGACGCCGGCTCGACTGGAGCTGAGCCCGGGGCAATTTTTAAAGTGCCCGGCAAGGAACTCGAAGGCAAACCACCTGACAGCTATAATTTACATGATTTTCGCTGGGATCATGCCCTCTATGCCGGACGTCAAATATTCAAAGAAGATTTCCCGTCCGACATTACCGTTTTTCTGATCGAAGCACAGGTTTTGGATATGGGATTGGAGTTGTCACCGCTGATTTCTAAAGCGGCTGATCTCGTGGTCGAAAAAATCGAGAGGATTATGATGTCTCATGACCTCTAATGTGGGCACAGTTTCGCAACCAGATCAGCCCGTTGAGCTGACACTTAACCGGGGTAGCCTCTATCTCTCTGGTCTAATTTACGAGCGCTATTTCCGTGATCTGGAAGCCGTGATCCTGCTGCGAAAGGACGATGATCTTCTTGTTATGCCAGTGATGCATGCGGCGGCGGGTGGCTATTTGCTCAAGCTCAAAAATACGGCTGGTGACAGGGTCATCAATGCCATGGATTTTTTTCGTCATCACGGCATGGATGAATTTAACCCAATCCAGTTTCAGGTGATATGGAACACCGACTCTGCGGCCCTTATTGCCCAAGATCTCTTCAAAACTGATAACTAAGTTTACATATTGTAATATTACTAGACACAGTCTTGCTCCTGCGCTAGGTTCAATCATTCACAGAATTATGAGTGATCCGGTCCGTATCGGGAGAAAAATTGGGAGTGTGAAGCGTGGCGATCAGTAGAGTTGATGAAGAGGTTCAGGCCGCGATTAAAGCCATAGAGCGCGAGGACATTGACGTCCTTGACAAGGTGGAAATGCTCATGGAAATTGCCATGGGTTTGCAGACACAACCAAAATCTCCCGACGACTTGCATGAATCTGTTGCGCTGTATAAAAAAGCCCTTGGCCTTTGTCCAGAAAATAACGAGCTTTTGCAGGCCAGGCTGATGGCCCGTATGGCCACGGCGCTGCAATCCATACCAGTGGATTCCACAGAATTTTTGGAGCAGGCTGAATACCATTATGAAACCGCTCTCAAGGTTCTGAACGCACAAGGTAACAAAGAAGAGATTGCCGAAGTCGAGATGAATTTAGGTCTTGTTCTCCAGACCTTGGCTGGCGCTGGAAAAAGAAGAATTACCGACGCAATTGCCGCATATCAGCGGGCCCTTCGTGTTTTCGACAAGAAAGCCCATCCCACGGAATATGCAATATTGCATAATAATCTGGCAACGGCTTTTCTTTCCATCCCCTTTTCTGATCAGCGGGCAAAAATGCGCGAAGCTCTCGCCGTTCAATCATTTGAGGACGGGCTGAGTGTTGTCAATCTCATAGACCATCCAAATGAATATGCCATGCTGCAAAATAATCTTGGTAATTCCTTACAATATTCCTCCAGCAGTCACATCGTCGCAAATAATGTGCGCGCTCTTGAAGCCTATGAAGAAGCGCTAAAGGTGCGGACCCTTGAAGCCGCGCCATTGCAATATGCGAGTACTATTTCAAACAAGGCAAATTGCCTGCTCAATCTACCAGATGACCCGGAACATCCTGAGCTTCGAAACCGGGGCAATACCATCAATGCCAAGACGCTCTACGAAGAAGCGCGCAAGATATTCGATGAGCACGGCGAGCAGGCGAAAAGCCAGGTCGTATCAGAGGCTTTGGAACAGCTGGACCAAGAGCTTGGCTTGCCAAGCAAGTCGAGAGGGAATGGCGCGGACCTGTCGGCTGGTTAATGATCTTTCATGACGAGGTGTGCATTGGCTGGTCGACAACGCGAACTGAATGAAAAGGGAGGAAGGGAACACATGGAACTTACAATTGAAATTGTTGCAATCGCTATCGGCATCGGCCTCGTTGCTTCATTGATCGGTGGGATCATTGGCGGCTTGGCCGTTGGTGCCAAACATATTGGAGCGCAACTCTCAGCGATGATGGGCGGTTTCTTTGGTCCAATTGCTGGACTATGGGGCGTCGCTGTCGGGCTTGCCGGATTATATATTATGACAATGATGGGAGTCTGAATTATGTGGGATATGGCCGTAAATTCGATGATCCTGTTTGCGCGGGGCAAGCTGTTCAAAAACCTTGGCAGTGTGATGTTAAAAGCGATCCTTGGCATTTTGATTACCGCAATACTGTTTGTCGCGACAGTTTATTACTTGTCGCATGGTATTGGCTGGACGAGCGTTGGGCATATTTATGCCTCTGCTTTTATTGCAGCCCTTATTGGCGGGGCAATACAACCCTTTCTCTTCAAAGACCTGAAATATGCTTAAAGGATGATACACTGTGACCAAGCTTGATCGGCAAACAAAGGGTCCTTCAGATCTCGAACATTATCTGAAAGATATTGAAGCACTGGAAGGCGTGTTTGTTGATTGGGATGAAACTCAGCTTGGTGCGATCAAGGCTTATCGAAAGAGTATTGAAGCACTGCATAAGGAGGCGATCCGGCGTCTCATCAGCGTTGTTAAAGCAGAACCAGCCGCTCTGTCTGCATTAAAAAATGCCGTAACGGATGATGTGGTCTATGCGGTTCTTCGTCACCTGGAGCTGGTAAAGCCCAGCTTGCACGAGCGGGTCGAAGAGGCTCTTGAATCAGTCAGGCCGATGCTGGCGTCCCATGGCGGTGATGTGGAACTGATTACCATAAAACCACCGCACACTGCGGAAGTTCGTTTTCTGGGCTCATGTGATGGTTGCCCGGCCTCTATGCTGACATTTGTCGCTGGTGTCAAAAAGGCCATCGAAGATCATTGTCCAGAGATCACCGACATCAGGCAGGTTAAAGGGCTGACAAAGGGCCTTGATCAATCAGATAGCAGTGGTGTTCAGTTCGTTAGTCCATTTGCCATCAATCAAAAGGGCGACTGGCTGAAAACCGTTGATCTGCATGATATTCCCGAAGGTGAAATCCTGACGATGGAGGTCGATGGTTCTGATGTCATTTTGAGCCGTAATGGTTCGATCGTCAGTTGTTTTGCCAATGCCTGTGCCCATCTGGGCATGCCGATGGATATGGGTGACGTCGATGATGGCATCATCACATGCCCTCATCACGGTTTTCAATATGATCTGAAATCGGGCGAATGTCTGACAGCCCCCGAAGTTCAGCTCCAACCGCATGCCATCAGAGTTATCAGAAATAAAGTGGAGGTGCGTCTCGCACGATAATTATGCGCGTATCATTAGCAATAAAAACCAATCCCGCCCTTGCAGACGAACCGGTTGCGGTACCGAGCGCACCCATGCTGGATCCCAAGGGGCCGCGCGTTGTGCTGGGCAGCCATGATCCTGTTGACGGGCTTGTTCAACCAGTGACGCCACAGCCTCATTCTCTTTTTGGCCCACGTGGGGCAGTAATGGCAGCAAGCGATGGACCGCTCGCCGTCTGTGATACCGGTCATCATCGGCTGCTTATCTGGAGCAAAAGCCCAACCAGCGATCACGCACCGGCAGATATTATCATTGGACAACCAGATTTTGAACATGAGG
>JAJRQA010000217.1 GCA_024280475.1 Alphaproteobacteria bacterium | reverse complement strand
TATTTGCGGCAAAGATCGGCGGTTGGCACGCCCGCCTCATGTTCTTTCAACATCGCTACAATCTGGCTGTCCGATAACTTGGCTTTACGCATCCGTCGTCTCCTTCAATGGCGGGACGGACTCTACTATAAGTTGGAGGAGTTTTCGGGTCTCAGGTCAGCACCAATGAACAAGACAAGGCTACAGTTGATTTTGTACGGTTCATGGCCCGCCAGGCCGCCGAAGAGGAATTTGCCAGAACAATATCACTAAACGATAAAACCCATGAAAAATAACAAGGATTTGGTCATGTTGCGCGTCGCCATATATGCCCGCTATTCATCGGACAATCAAAGAGATGCCTCGATCGAGGATCAGATCCGGATTTGCCGGGAGTTTGCCGAGGCAAAAGGCTGGCAGATTGCCGAATGCTACATGGATCATGCGATCTCCGGCGCAAGCATGATGCGACCGGGCGTCCAGATGCTTATGGAGCACGCGCAAACCCGTAAATTCGATGTCATTCTTTCCGAAGCTCTTGATCGACTTTCGCGGGATCAGGCGGACATCGCGACAATATTCAAGCGTCTGACATTTGCCGGCGTCGACCTAGTCACACTCACTGAAGGCGAAATTTCGGATCTGCATATTGGGCTCAAGGGCACGATGAATGCGCTCTTTTTGAAAGACCTTGCTGACAAAACAAGACGAGGATTGCGAGGACGAGTTGAAAAAGGCCGCTCCGGAGGCGGCAATTGCTACGGCTACGATGTGGTGCAGCCAACCGTGATTGCAGGTGAGCCAGAAAGAGGCGAGCGGAAGATCAACACAAAAGAGAAAATGATCATTCTGCGCATCTTTGAAGAATATGCTTCTGGCAAGTCGCCGCGTGCAATTGCCAAGAGTTTGAACGCCGATGGTATACCGGGGCCCTCCGGCAAGGCATGGGGGCCAAGTACGATCCATGGCAATCGCAAACGCGGAACCGGCATTCTCAACAACGAGCTCTATATCGGGCGTCTGATATGGAACCGGCTTCGTTATTTAAAAGATCCTGAAACCGGCAAGCGTGTCTCCCGGCTCAACCCAAAAGAAGAGTGGATCACCAAAGACGTACCGGATTTGGCCCTGGTGAGCGATGACCTCTGGCAGCGCGTTAAAGACCGCCAGGGCACTATGGTGATTCGGAAAAATGATGATAAAGGATTTTGGGATCGCCGCCGCCCCCGCTATCTGCTTTCTGGGTTGGTAAAATGCGGCGTTTGCGGTGCCGGGTACGTCAACGTCAACCAGGAACGCATGGGCTGCGCAAATGCTCGCAACAAAGGCACCTGCGAGAATCATCTGACGATTGTCAGGGACAAGCTTGAGGACCGTGTCCTGCAGGGCCTCCAGCATCATTTGATGGACGAGAAACTCACAGAGATCTTCTGCGACGAATATACACGGCATCTGAACAAGCTGCGTATGGCGCATAATGCAGGTCGCGAGCAGCACAAAGCCGAATTCAGGAAAATCGACAAGGAACTCGACAAGCATGTTGAAGCCATCGGGCAAGGTGTTCCAGCGGAAAAAGTGAAGGACCGAATGTGGGAACTCACCCATCGCAGCGATGAATTAAAGGCTTTGATTGCCGCCGCCAAAGAAGAGGTGGTGCTGATCCACCCGAGCATGGCCAAGATTTACAGGGATCGTATACAAGCTCTCAGAAAGTCTCTGCAGGATGAACAATTTAGGATGGAGACAATGGCATTAATCCGCGCACTATTGCGGAAGATAATTTTATCGCCAACACTCGATGGCAATAGATCAATACTTGAAATTGACCTCGAAGGTGATCTAGCCGGCATACTAAATATGGCAACCAATGGCAGTTATACTACCACACAACTTGACCAAGTTGAAAAGTCGACAAAGATGGTTGCGGGGGTAGGATTTGAACCTACGACCTTCAGGTTATGAGTCGGGAAATTGCCATACTAACACATTGATTTATAACGGTATTATTCGGAAATATGTAAAAATGTGCAAGAAACTGTGTAAGTAAAAACGCCCGAAACCGGCTTTGAGAGCGGTTTTCGGGCGAATCGCCTGCTTAAATTGAGTTTAAGTCTCTTAACTCCAATAACGCAAGTTTTCTTTTGGGGCGTGACGGGGGGACGTTTATGATGAGGCTCTTTTCGCGACGGATTTAAGAAGCGATTTGCACTGAGGGGAACATGGCCGAACACAAAATTGATATTTTCGTTTCCTATGGGAGGCAGGACGTCGCTCAAGTCTCTGAGGTAATCAGCGCGCTCAACATGCACGGCCTATCTGTCTGGTGGGACCGGGAGGAATTAAGAGCTGGTGAGCTGTGGCAAGAGCAAATTGTTCAAGGTCTTCAAAACGCCAAGGCGATACTGGCTTTCTTATCTGACAACAGCATCAAAAGCCGCTGGGTGATGGCCGAAGTCCAGGGAGCGCTCAAAGCAGGTGCAAAAGTAATTCCTGTTCTTTTGTCGGGCTCCCATATGAACGCTTTACCTGTCGATATCAGGCATTATCAAATACTGGATATGAATGAGCTGAACGCTGCCTCGGTCATTGAGGAAACAGCGCAGCGCATCATAGGTATTTTCCAGCAGATCAGTTCTGGCAACGAAGAAGTTGGTCTTGATGAACGCAGACTGGCCAATTTTGCGACGGCTTCCTCAGAAGAAAGCGCCTCAACATCACAGCCTATCAGCGACAATGAAAAAGAATCGCCTCGTTCCGCCTTTGTTGTGCATGGGCATGACGAAAACATGCTGAATTCAGTTTGCAGCTTTTTAAGCGACGTTGGTGTTGATCCTGTGGTTCTGCGCAATGAAGCCAGTGAACATACAACACTTATTCAGAAATTCATGGATCACGGTAAAAAGGCAAAGTTTGCGATTATTCTCATAAGTGCCGACGATATTGGAGCCGGTCTTTTTCAATATGATGATCCGAATGTGAGTGATCGTGCTCTTCAATTCCGTGCACGGCAGAACGTCATTCTGGAGTTGGGGTTCTTTTACGGCATGCTGAGCTTCCAGCATGTGTTCGTGTTAGAAAAGAACCCACAGCGCAATTTTCCAAACTTTGAACGCCCTTCAGATTTAGATGGAATGCTGTTTCATAGCTTTGACGAAGGTGCTATCTGGCGTGAGTGCTTAACCGAAAAACTCGTCAAGCGCGGCTTCAAATTACAAAACACGCGCCAATAGCTTTGCCACAATTTGCCACAAATTTGCCACAAGGCCAGACGGGTCGATTCAGAGAATGGCGGATTTCTGCGGATTGTGTCGGGACGGTGTTTTGTGGCAAAAAACTCTGTTTCAGCCCGTTTCTTTCCGTATTATTCCGCTAAGTGCTTGAAATATAAATGGTGACCGCGCGGGGGTTCGAACCCCGGACCTACTGATTAAAAGGCAGTATCAAACCTCAAGCAAACAGCGGCTTACAGGGTGCTTGCCACAAATTCGCCACAACTATTTTCACGTAAACTCGAAATCAACCCTCTGCCTTCTTCTTCGTCCGCTTCCGCCTTCTCAATGAGATGTCCATAAACATTCAATGTTGTCGTAATATCACTATGTCCCATCAGCTTTTGAATCCGTTTCAGATTCACCCGTTGCTCAATGAGCATCGACGCATAGAAGTGCCTAAGATCATACGGAGAAAACTTAGGCTTCTCAACAATTTTTCCATTTTCCTCAACCTCTTTGACAAGACCGGCTTCAATACAGGCTGCTGAGAAAGGACGGTTGCGCCAGTTATTGATGCATTGCCAGCGCCCTGATGCAGTCGGAAACACAAGGTCATACGGGCTTGGCGGTGCATGATGTTCAATGTAATGCAGGACAAGATCCGCCGTCTCGGGGCTGATATCAATCCAGCGCCATCCTGCGGGTGTCTTGGTCACGGAAATCTTTTTGCCGCTACGCTCAACAGCGCGATCAACCTTGATCTCTTTGCGAGTGACATTAGCGCGTGGCAGCGCAAGCAATTCGCCAGGGCGCATGCCCGTATCGCCAGCAAGATAAATCATAGGACGAAAGCGCTGCCAGTTTCTGGCGATTTGTCGGTTCTTGGAATTAGCCAAGCGATCAGCGGCGGCCAGCAAGGCATGAAACTCTTCAATTGTCGGCGGCGTAACAGGCTGGTCATAGCGCGAACTTGTATTGACGCTTATACCGGTTGCTACATTTACAGCCACATGGCCTCTTATGGCCATTTCCTTCATCATGGAACTGAAAAGCGACAAAACTTTTCTAGCAAGATAGCGACTATAATTCTGAAGTAGCCATGACCTGAACTCCACAATATCTGTGGATTGAAGCGCAGCAATATCAGCACTCCAATCATAAGCGTTCATGATCGAAGCCATATAGCGGTAATTCTTCAGCGTATATTCCGTGACGGGGTCGCGACCGTTACACCCCTCCTTCTCACAAATTTTGAGCCAGATATCGATAGCATTATCAACCCTATAACTATGTCCGCTATGAGCCCCTTGCGCCTGCTGCCGAGCTTTTCCGCTTTCAAGAAAAGCTCTCGCCTCTTTCAAAGTCTTGAAAGTAGCAAAGGCATAGCCTGATTTCGTTTTTGAGTTTGGATAACGGACCTGGTACGTATTCCCCTTTTTACCGCTTCTCTTCCTTATATCGGACATAAATAATCATTGCGTCATCGTAGTTTAAATAAATAATAATATGTATAAAGATTAAATATAACTATCGGTTTTTACAAGCTTTTTCTGCTTCTATTTGAAGTTTTCTATAAGCATTGACCAGACTATTCTTCTCGATTTTCAATCGCCCATCGATTGGATCAACAAAGAACGGCAATTTCCGTTTTCCCTTTGCATCCATCTCAGCAGCACGCTTTATTTGCCGCTCATTAAGAGCAACATTCATCTTTTTCAACAGCGCACGCGCCTGCATTAAATCCAAATATGTTGGGTATGCCACTACTATCCTTCTGCTATTGCTTATCCGTCAAATTTAACCAAATAAAACCATGTTCTAAATATTAATTATACAACAATACATATTAATTTTCGTAAATAATACATTGATTTTTATACAACTTTTAACCTTATTCATTTGGCCATATTCCAGAAATACATCCTATAATTCAGAATTGGAAAACAGTCCGCTGCATGAATCGAGGCCTTAAAGCCATTCCTTCGGAGCCACCATCGCTCGCCCGGCCCGCCCACTGGAGCGATGGTGGTGCCGAGGGAATGGCGTCCATCATTCCTTTGGTGAACCAGAGCGAAACCCATCCCTAATCTTATGCCTCCATTTTGTCCGCTTCCATATCCGCATGATCCTGCTCATAAAGCACTCTACCCAACTGATTTAGAACAATATTCTGCAATCTTGCGGTCCCCGAAAAAGTTTATTTGCAGCGATCATGTCCGGTTCTCTGTCCGCTTCACACATCAAACGCCCATATGAGCCAAATCAACAATGAGTTATAAAAGTCAACTTCCATAACTCATAATTTTATGGTATCATGAGCTATAGAAAGAGGTCCTATAACTCATGAAATGGAACTGGCAACACAAAGATTGGCCCAAATTTACCTATGACGCCGCCGCGCTCGACGCGTTAGAGGCGCAGTTCCTGCATGAATCTGGCATCCTGCAAGGCATGCTCAAACATGTCAGTGAGGATGATAAGACATTGCTTATCGTCGATGTGATCAGCGATGAAGCGGTTAAAACCTCTGAGATCGAAGGTGAATTTCTAAGCCGAGATTCGGTCCAGTCATCCATAAGACGGCAATTTGGCTTGAGTACGGACGGAAAAAACATCCCTGCTGCGGAACAAGGCATCGCAGAATTGATGGTCGATGTTTATCAGAGCTTTGACCAACCCCTCACACACAAAATGCTTTTTAATTGGCATGGCATGATCATGAAGGGACGGCGGGATCTGAAAAATATTGGGCAATATAGAACGCATAAAGAGCCAATGCAGGTTGTCTCGGGCGCGATCCATGCTCCTGTCATTCACTTTGAGGCCCCGCCCTCCTCTACGATGAAGGCAGAGATGGCGGAATTTATCCGTTGGTTTAACGCAACAGCGCCGAAGCAAAGCAATGTAATTACCGCTCTGGCGCGCGCAGCTATCGCGCATCTTTATTTTGAGTGCATTCACCCTTTTGAGGATGGCAATGGGCGCATTGGCCGTGCTCTGGCTGAAAAGTCGCTCTCACAAAGTCTTGCGCGACCTACCCTGATTGCCCTCTCTCATGAGATTGAGCGCCACAAAAAGACTTACTACCAAGCACTTGAACGAAACAACAAGACACTGGACATCACGGACTGGATGACAAGTTTTGCCGAAACAATCCTAGCAGCGCAAAACTATTCACAGCGCCTGATCGACTTTCTGATCAACAAGACAAAACTCTATGATCGTCTGCGGGGTCAGTTAAACGAACGGCAGGATAAGGCCATATCCCGCCTATTCCGCGAAGGACCAAAGGGTTTTAAGGGCGGCCTGAGCGCCGAAAACTATATCAGCATCACCCGCACATCACGGGCGACGGCCACGCGTGATCTGCAAGACCTCGTGGAAAAAGGCGCATTAAGACGAACCGGCGAGCGCCGCTATACGCGCTATTATCTCAATATCTGAAACACTCAATTTGAAAACCAACAAAGTCGTCTCTGATAGGCAAAATAACATCCACCATCATGACATCTTCATATAAAAATTATCGGGAGAATCGTCGCCGGTAAGAACTTCGATACCCACTTGATCATCAAGGGTGCGAATACACAGAGCGCTTCGATCATCGCCTTCGTCTGTCATAGGAATTTCATGAACTTCCATAAATTCACATTGTTCTTCAAGCTTTAACTCAGCCCAAAATCCGTCTGTTGCCACAACAAATGAATCGCCAGTTTGAATTTCGATCTCACTTACCTCGGGCACCATGAATTCTTTTGATCTAAAACTCCTGGTCAGGCGGTGCCGTGCCGGACTTTCCGTCAGTGAAACGACAGACATATCTTTTGTGGCGTTGGCAAGAGTGTGGGGCTTTGTCAGCCAGCCAACTTGATTATTTTTCACATGATACTGCCCGAGCAAACAATCCCCCGCATGTAAAACAAGGATCGGATTTTCGTCCTGAATGAAGGCAATGACATAGCTTGCTGAATCGAATGGGAACTGGCGTGATAAAGAATTATGAATGTTCTGCATGATCTCAATGATGAGCTGCGCCGTCATTTCTTCATTTGCGGCAACAAACCAATCGATCAATTCATGGGCAATTTTTTGCGCCAGTTCACCGCCCTTCGGACCTGATGTGGAACCATCCAGAACAATACTTAGCGCTGCGTCAGAACGTAATCCGATTGACCTGAGACCCAACTTCCCTCCAGTTATAACGAGAGTCCCTGGGGTTGATATTGTCTGTTCGTGGTCGTGATGGCAAGGCTTATGGCATGGTCTCTAAACTCCTCAGGTGTTTTGTTGGCGAGGGAC
>JAJRQA010000216.1 GCA_024280475.1 Alphaproteobacteria bacterium | reverse complement strand
AGCTGGGACTATGGTTTTTTACAGCCGAAGCTGACTTGCAAGAGGGTCAGGATTATACGCTTGGAGAGCCAAATCAGGAGGGGGGTCTGGATAAAATGTGCTGGGGCGAGATCAAACTGTTCGAACCACCTCGCAAAATGGTCTGGTCCTTTACGATCGCCCCCCTCAACGGCACTATGACGACGGTCACCTGGACGCTTGATACCTTCCAGAGCGGCACGCGCCTGACCATGGTGCATGAGGGCATTGGAGCGGTCGCCAGCGACGCTGCCCTACCCTTGCTTGGCTCACTGGATGCTGGCTGGGACCGGCATTTCGGCAAGCTGCGTGAAAATGTCAAAGAGTTGCAAGCGGTCTGAACCGATCAGGAAAATGGAGCCAAAGCGAAGCGGGCTTGACAATCCGCTTCGCTATTTTTGTGCCTGTTTTTGTGCCTTGTCGCCATTCCCCGCTTTATCGCCGTTCCAGGGGGCAACCCACATAAGCAGGATCATGCCAGGGATCGCCGTTGCCGCGCTGATCAGGAAAAAATTGGTCCAGCCAAGGCCCTGTGTCTCCACAATATATCCAGCGATGACACCGGTGAAGCTGCGCGGTATGGCAAAGAAACTGGAAAACAGCGCGAACTGGGTGGCCGAGAATTTTCTGTTGGTTTGCGACGCGATGAACGCCACGAACGCAGCCGTTCCCAAGCCGACGCCAAGATATTCAAAACACACCGCCAATCCCAGCGCATAAATATTATTGCCAACCTCGTTCAAAAACACGAAGCCGAATATGGAGGCGAACTGCACAAAGCCAAACAGCCACAAGGCACGATTAATGCCGATTTTGATCATCACCACACCGCCGACAAAGCCGCCGATGATCGTTGACCAGAACCCCACCAGCTTGGCGACGGCGCCGATCTGCGTATTGGAAAAACCCACATCGATATAAAAAGGCGTTATCAAAGCCGTGGCGAGACTGTCGCCAAATTTATAGAGCAGCATGAACAACAGAATGAGAACAGATGATTTGACGCTGTCTCTGGTGAAAAATTCATGGAACGGCTCGACAATCGCTTCACGCATTGTTTTGGGAGGCTCGCCATGGATCGAGGGTTCAGAGACCATTGCTGTACAAATGATGCCCGGCAGCATGAACACCGACGTCATGATGAACACCATGGGCCAGGAGATAAAATCCGCCATGATCAAACCAAGCCCGCCAGGCACGAGCCCCGCCACGCGGTAGGCATTGACGTAAAAACTATTGCCAATGCCAAGCTCTTCATCGGGCAGAATTTCGCGCCGGTAAGCGTCGATCGCGATGTCCTGGGTGGCAGAAAAAATGGCAATGACAAAGGCCGCCCAGACGATGGCGCTCAATGAGTTTTGCGGACTAAATTGCCCGATCCCGGCCATTGTCACCAGCAGCAAAATCTGGCTGCCCATCATCCAGCTGCGCCGCCGTCCCATCAATTTCAGACTGTAACGATCGAGCAAAGGCGACCACAAAAACTTCCACGAATAAGGAAGTAGCGCCAGACCAACAATGCCAATTGTCGTGAGATCAACCCCGCCCCGGCGCAACCAGGCCGGCACCAGCTGCAGCAGAAAATAAAGCGGCAGACCAGAGGAAAAGCCGATCAATATGCATATCAGCATACGAGGTTGCCAGATGGTCTGGAGAAGGGAAAGCTTTGGCGCAGCTATGGCGGTATCTGATGATTGCATGAGCGACAGCCTAGCCGAGAATGGGGGGAATGGATAGAGGCATGCGGAGGGATTTGGTGGAGCGGGCGGGGGAATAGGCAGCAGGATAGTTACAAGGTCCGCTTTTGACCCAGCCTGTGTGAAAACGTGAAGTGTGGTATGATTCTCCCATGATCTTAGCGGGGAGATTATCTGATGAAACGTTTCGTTGAGGGGGCTGACCGAGAGCAGGCGACATTATTCCCTGAATGCCTTGAAGATTGGGTGGGTGAAGACAATCCGGTACGGGTGATTGATGTCTTTGTCGATCAACTTGATCTGGGTGCACTGGGGTTTTCCAGTATTGATCCAGCCGCGACTGGCAGGCCAGCCTACCATCCCGCCATCATGCTCAAACTTTACGTCTATGGTTATCTCAACAAGGTTTGCTCAAGCCGTCGCTTGGAGCGAGAGGCGGGACGTAATGTCGAAGTGATGTGGCTAACCGGGCGTTTGGCTCCCGATTTCAAAACCATTGCCGACTTTAGAAAAGACAATGGCCCGGCTATCCGCAAGATTTGTGCCCGGTTCGTCGAGCTATGCCGCAGCCTCGGACTGTTTGCCCAGGCCAGCGTGGCCATCGATGGCAGCAAGTTTAAGGCGGTCAACAACCGCGACCGCAATTTCACCAAGGGCAAGATGACACGGCGCATGAAGCAGATTGAGGAAAGCGTTTCTCGCTATCTGCACCAACTTGACAGCGCTGATCGCCAAAAGCCCTCGAGGGCACGCTTCATGAAAAAGCTGCGCCTGAAGGAGAAGATGGAAAAACTGCAAGATGAGATGCAACGACTTCAGGTGCTCGAGAACAAAATGCTTGAGCGCGATGATGAGCAGATTTCGTTGACTGATCCAGATTCCCGCTCGATGGCGACCAGTGGCCGGGGCTCAGGCACTGTTGGCTATAATGTGCAGGCTTGCGTTGATACCGAGCATCATTTGATTGTTGCCCATGAAGTCACCAATGTTGGCAATGATCGTTCTGCGTTGACCTATATGGGAGAAAAAACCAAAGCGGTGCTCCAGGTTGATCAACTCGATGTCGTGGCCGACCGGGGCTATTTCAGCAGCGTAGAGATCCTGGCTTGCGAACAGGCGAACATTACCGTGACGCTGCCAAAGCCGCAGACCTCTGGTAGCAAAGCCAAAGGCCGTTTTGTTAAGGCAGATTTTCGTTATGAACCGCAAGACGATGTCTATATCTGTCCTGCCGGTGAGCAACTTACCTATCGTTACAAGAATGAGGAAAGGGGGTTGAAGCTATATCGTTACTGGACCAATGTTTGCGGTACCTGCGTGATAAAAGACAAATGCACAACAGGTAAAGAGCGACGCATTACCCGTTGGGAGCATGAAGATATTCTGGAGCGAATGCAGGATCGCCTTGATCTCAATCCAGATGCCATGCGCACCCGCCGCGAAACGGTCGAACACCCCTTTGGCACCATCAAGGATCGGATGGGCTACAGCCACTTTCTGACAAAGACACTACCGCACGTGGCAACAGAAATGGCTCTGCATGTGCTCGCCTATAATCTCACGCGCATGATGAATATTCTGGGTATTGAACAACTGATCAAGGCAATGAGAATGATGAAGATATAGAAAGCGGAGCTAACTGGCTCCTGTCGGCCAAATTGGGCAGCCAAACAGCGATTTACCGATCCATTGACGCCTTGAGACGGCGAAAAACCAGCAATATGAAAAAAGCCCAACAAAATTTGACGGGAACCCGTTCTCAACATATCCGCAAAACGTTTTCACACAACCAAGACCCGAAGCTGACATTTTCAGGTCATTTGAGCTAATAAATTTCCTGAGGCTAATCCTATCATTATTCGTCTATTTCTTGCATTCATAGCCTTAGATCAAACTCCACAACATCCATGAACGGTAGTTCACAATCATAAGAACTTCTTATTTTGCTATTCTCATTTGATTGCCATAAATTGCAAAACCAGACCAATATGTAGGATCTTTATAATCCGTTTCATTTCGAAGAAATTGCTGTGCAATCTGAAGTGCCTCCGACGGCGAGTTCTTGGCAAGATGTCTATTAAACTCACCCATTAAAGTTTCGGTTGCTTTGTCGTCGATGCTCCACAAGCTCATAAGAGTATTGCGTGCGCCAACGTCGAGGAAAGTCCGGGCCAGACCGATTACCCCGAATTCGTTAATTCGCCCTAATCCCGTCTGGCAAGCGCTCATTACGACAAGAGACGTGGTATATTTGAAATTTGAAAAACGCTGAATATCTCGTGCGGTCAAATTATCATCGGCAAGGGCAATAAAACTGTCGGCTATACCATCTTCAAGTCCTGCAAGCGCATGGGCGGCAATATATATTAAGTCAGCGTGTTTCGCATGAACCTTGAAAGCATTCCTTGTTGCTTTTTCTCTTGAGAGATATGTCCCCTTGAACATCCTATGTGCCATAGAAGCTTCTTGTTCTGCTGCAGGCAACTGTTCCATGCACCTAGCCCGCTCGAGTTTTGTCGATACCGGATTGCCAATAATAAGTGCACGTTTCGGTTTGCCCGCCCACAGCATTGGCTCACGCGTGACTTCACCGGCAAACAACAAATAATTGACGGTAAACAAATCGACGACCTGCCGTTCATCGTCAAACGGTTTTATTGTACCGATGGGCAGGGTTGTAATCGGACCAAACGGAATAATGGATAGATGCTTTTTTGTACGAAGCTCTGTATGAAATTCGCTTGGAAATAGCAAGGAAGCTATACGCTGTT
>JAJRQA010000215.1 GCA_024280475.1 Alphaproteobacteria bacterium | reverse complement strand
CTGTTTTCCGACCCGCGACCTTCCCAGTCACTTCTCAGGACAGATCCCTCCAGAACGACAAATTCTCCATCTTCCTGCCGAGCAAAAGCATGGATGCTGTGTTTTGGTGCTTTTAACTCAAATGTAAGCCCGTCGCCCTGGCCACTTGCTTCGAGTGTACGGGTTCTTTTGACAAAGCAGTCTATGCGAAGGGCGGGCAGCACCATAAAGAGGTTTTGCAAAAATACCTCCATTTTCATCTGGTCGGCTTCAGAAAGACTCGGTAAAGTAGGGGTTGCGCTATTGTCGAGTGCGGTCCTATTGGCAGCCATCGCCTCTTCGATCAGGCGGGATTCCAGATATTTGACATGCGCCTTGTTCAGATTGTTGGCTGACGAGGTGATTAAAACCGCCGTGTTCCACCAGTCCTTGTTTTTCACATGACTGGATATGCGAGGACCGATTATCTCGCCCTCTCCGATATAGGTCAGGTCTTTGCCGTCATCCTCGCCGAGCAGAATATAGACGCCGGTGTGAGCAGCCTCCTTGCGTTTGAGGGTTTCTTTGATGCGGGTGCGAGGGGCCATCAATATGCGCCCCGGCCAGTCATACATCTCTGCCGTCAGCATGCCGTCTGGCTTGCCATCGATGAAGAAAAGCTCCAGTGAGCGTCCATAAGTCATTTTCACACCTTTATCTATGTAGATCTGTAGCTACGGATTGCATTTAAATTGACGTAGCATAGCTCCCATTAACGGTTGATTAACTGATTGATAGTCGGTGTCCTTTGAAATATCTGGACCGTAGTTTCAGGTCATGGATACAAAAAAGCGGTTGGGCCTGCGGATAAAGGCCATACGAAAACAAAAGGGGCTGACGCAAGATAAGCTCGCCGAGCTTATTGACCGGTCGACCGATGCCGTCTCCAATCTTGAGCGTGGTGTCAGCCTGCCCAGTTTTGAAACCCTGGATAGATTGAGCGAAAAGCTCGAAGTGCCGATCCGCGATTTGTTTGATTTTGGCGGGCCGCAGGCAAGCAGTGAGAAAGAGCGCCTGCTCTCACAATTGCAGGCTATTGCCCGCGATATGGATGAGGCTAAGTTGGCCACAGCCGTAAAGCAAATCCAGGCGCTTTATGATGGCAAATAGGGGCTTTTTGCAGTCCGGCGGGGATATCAATCCAAACCCAGGGGCCTGTTTCCACCGACTGTCAGGCCTCGAGAATTTCTCTCAATACAGCCATCAGCTTGACCATAGCCAGAGTATCCATCTCGCAATATTTTGATAGATCGTGCCAAAGGTGCTCGACATCTTCTTTGGCAATATTTCCCTTGGCGAATTGTTGATAGAGCATCGAGGCCTCAGCGCCATTGGTAATGCCAAGCTGTTCATAGCTGATGTCGGTAAAGGCGGGTAGCACCGCTTTAATGGAGGCCGAACTTCTCTGGGCCGGATGATAGAGCCAGCGTTTTTTGAACGGCACCAGCAGGTCGACCATGCGTTCGTTTATCGCCAGAAGTTCATCGGCAAATTCCGGAAAGGCCTTGGCCAGTGCCTTGTTGCGTCCTTTTTCAAAAGAGGCGTTATAGACAATCACGGAACCATGATTTCCGCTCAGTTCGATCAGCGCGTGGCTCATGACTCTGCGGGGATCGCTGGCATCCTTGTGAATGAATTCAAAATGCTGCAAGTCGCCGCCGGGATGCGCCTCTATATGCAGCGAAAACTGGAAGGGCACCTGTTCATAGGGGTTTGTGCCCTCGAACAAAGGAATAGCCGGTGACAGGGTTTCATAGTCGAGATAATAGAGCGGGTATTGCAGCTGTTCGATAAAACCCGCGATGCTGTCCCTGTCCCGGTGCGTTCTGTTTTGCAGATAGCAGGCGATGTCAATTTGCTTTACCCCGCCAGGAAGAAGATTGCCAGGGATGTCCGCGAGGTCGTAACTATTGATCTCACGGGCAATTTCAACAGCCTTTTTGGCGCTGTATATGTTAAAAATAGAGTAGGCAGGCACATCACGCCAGCAGTGGTCCATAAACTCGCATTCAAAAGGTTTTTTGCAGTGCGTGCCGATTTGCACAACAGGTTCTGCCTGCTGCCCGACAAGCTCACTGAGTTTTACCGCCGCAACTTCAAGCTCTTCCTGTCTGGCCAGAACCTCGTCTGTTATCTCTTGCAGGCGAAATAGTTTTGGTGGTTCGAGTTCGCCTGATCGAACATAGCCGTTGTCAATCACCATCATCAAGCATTTGCGGATTTTATATCCCGCATTGACAAAGACATGATATTGAAAACTCATATCGTCAAGATGGTAGGGCTTGACGCCAGTGGCGCTTTTGACCTCGATCAGATCCCATTCATCGCTGTCCGGCGCGCGCCTTAGAACATCGATCCGGCAATAGGTCCCATCCAGCGGATGCATGGCGGTGGCCTCGAAAACAACCTCATGACCGGTCTCGATATAGCCTTGTGTGGTGGCAATGGCCCCCTCGATATCCCAATAGTCATTGGTGACCTCAATGCCGCCCTCAAAACACAGCATGGCCAGCTGGCCGATTTCATTGCCCGTATCAAACAGGACCTGCGTTTCAGGCGTTATGGCAGGGGCCAGATCCTTACGGTTACGAGACAGCCACAAGGCCTTGGGGCACTGAATGCCTTTTACATATTGGGATTTGGAGATGGTGTGTTGCATTTTCCGGTCTGACCAATATCTATGGGTTGATGCCTGTTTTCGCCCTTTGCCTGTCGATACCTTTTTGCAGGTGATCGGTCGCCAGAGAAACAAACTTGATCATGTTGTCTTTGGTGCGAGCAAGGT
>JAJRQA010000214.1 GCA_024280475.1 Alphaproteobacteria bacterium | reverse complement strand
TTTACAGTTTGATAGAGCAAAAGAGTTGACGTCTAAAGGCAATTTCGGCTAAATAGGCGCTTAATTCTCGAAAATTAATGCACATCCGGCCAACGGTAAGATGATACCGATGGCCGGTCGTGTGTTTTATATATTGTCGAATGCTCAAAGAAGTGCTTTGAAACCCCGATAATATGCGATTGCATAAGATATTTGACCGTTCCAGCGGCGCGTTCCTGAAGGGAACCATGCGGAACATGACAGGAGAACAAGGTGGCTCGTATAGCTGGGGTGAATATCCCGACCAACAAGCGGGTGCTAATTGCACTGCAGTATATCCACGGGATCGGTGACAGATTTGCAAAAGAGATCTGTAAGAAGGTCAAAATTCCAGCCGAACGGCGTGTGAATGAGCTGACCGACGCCGAAGTCATCCAGATCCGCGAAGTGATTGATGCTGACTATATGGTTGAGGGTGACCTTCGACGCACCGTTGCCATGAACATCAAGCGCTTGATGGATCTTGGTTGCTACAGAGGTTTGCGTCATCGTCGTGGACTGCCTGTAAACGGTCAGCGGACCCATACAAATGCACGCACTCGCAAAGGCCCGGCCAAAGCGATCGCCGGCAAGAAAAAATAGCCCTTATTACCTTAGGCTCGCATGGTGACGGTTTCGCTGGCGGGCATAAATTGGACGGAAGCAGAAAATGGCCAAGGAAAAGACCCGCGTTAAAAAGCGCGAGCGAAAAAATATCAGCACTGGTGTCGCGCATGTATGTGCCACATTCAATAACACCATGATTACCATCACAGATGCTCAGGGCAACACAATTGCCTGGTCAACTGCCGGGACCATGGGTTTTAAAGGATCGCGCAAGTCCACGCCTTATGCAGCACAGATGGCTGCTGAAGATGTTGGTAAAAAAGCCCAGGAACATGGCATGCGTAATCTGGAAGTGGAAGTCAAAGGCCCAGGATCTGGACGCGAATCAGCACTTCGTGCCTTGCAGGCGGCCGGTTTCCAGATCACCTCTATCCGTGACGTTACACCCATTCCTCATAATGGCTGTCGCCCACGCAAGAGACGGCGGGTATAGCAAGCGACCATTTTGCTGCAAAGAACGTCCGGTCCCCCGAGCCCCCGGATCGTTCTGTGAATTGTTTTGGCGGGACTAGTGAATTAGAAGGTGATGCAGGTGATCCAGAATAACTGGCAGGAGCTGATCAAGCCTACCAAGCTTGAAGTTATCTCAAAAGGCGATATCAACCGTTTGGCGACGATTGTAGCCGAACCATTGGAACGTGGATTTGGTACAACGCTCGGCAATGCCCTGCGCCGTGTGCTGCTTTCATCGCTGCAAGGTTCAGCCATTACGTCGGTTCATATTGATGGCGTGCTGCATGAGATTTCTTCGATTTCGGGCATTCGCGAGGATGTCACGAATATCGTTCTCAACATCAAGGGTATTGCTCTTCGTATCCATTCAGAAGGTACAAAACGCATGATCCTTCATAAAGAAGGTCAAGGCGTTGTTACAGCCGGCGATATTGAAACCGGTTCTGATGTCGAGGTGCTAAACCCGGAACAGGTTATTTGCACGCTCGATGAAGATACCGTTCTGCACATGGAATTTACTGCTGATACTGGTAAAGGCTATCAGGCAGCTGAACAGAACCGGCCCGAAGATGCGCCGATTGGTCTGATTCCTGTCGATAGTTTGTATAGCCCGGTCAAGCAGGTGTCTTATCAGGTTGAAAATACCCGTGAAGGCCAGGTGCTTGATTATGACAAGCTGACCATGCATGTCGAAACAGATGGTTCGATCACGCCTGAAAATGCGATCGCCTTTGCCGCTCGCATCTTGCAGGATCAATTGACAATCTTCGTCAATTTTGAAGAGCCAGAAGTGATTGCCGAAGAAGCAAAAGAACCAGAATTGGCGTTTAATGCTGCCTTGCTGAAGAAGGTTGATGAGCTGGAGTTATCCGTGCGCTCAGCCAATTGTCTCAAAAACGATAATATCGTCTATATTGGTGATCTTATTCAAAAAAGCGAAACAGCAATGCTGCGTACTCCCAATTTTGGACGCAAGTCACTGAATGAAATCAAGCAGGTGCTGGCCACAATGGGTCTGCATCTTGGAATGGAAGTTCCTAATTGGCCGCCAGAGAATATCGAAGAGCTGGCCAAACGATATGAAGATCAATATTGAACGAAATAACGCGCTGATGCGAAAGATCGAATTTTTCGCATCCGATTTAAAGGAGAGACGTTGTGCGTCATCGCAAAAAAGGGCGTAAGCTCAACAGGACTGCAAGTCATCGTAAGGCGATGTTTGCCAATATGGCGGCAGCGCTGATCAAGCATGAGCAAATCATGACAACCTTGCCCAAGGCCAAAGAAATGAAGAGGATCATTGATCGTCTCATTACTCTTGGCAAACGTGGTGATATGCATGCTCGTCGTCAGGCTTTTGCCCGTCTTCGTGATGATGCGATGGTTACAAAGCTTTTTGAAGTGCTTGGTGAACGTTACAAAGACCGCTCAGGCGGATATGCTCGCGTCATGAGAGCCGGATATCGCTTTGGCGATAATGCCCCTCGCGCTGTCATTGAACTTGTTGATCGTGATGTATCAGCCAAGGGCATGGATAGCGGACCAGATCAGAGCCAGCAAGGTGAAGAAGGCGGCGAGGCAGCTGCAGCCGCTTAAAGGGAAGCACTGCACGCAAGCTCTTAATTGGCCTTTTAAAAACAAACAAGAAAAAGCGGCTCATTGGGCCGCTTTTTTATTTGTTTGAAGGTCGAGATGTTGAGGTCTATGTTCCAATCATTGGGCCAATAACGGTTTTATGAACAACCAAATCATGAAATCGCCTTGGAAAAATGGGATCTGCTAGGCTTAGATTTATGCCATGCGAAAGAAAATCAAGGGAAGCAATGATAAAAACTCCATCCTTCAAAAAAGTATTTAATGCGAGCCTCGTCATTGGTGCTCTTTGCGCCTCCGTATTACTGTCCAATGTCATAGAACCTCGCGAGAGCTATGCGAAGGGATGGCGACTACCAACCAGTCAGGCTGCTATTAAATATTCCTTTGCACCCGTTGTTAAACAGGCGCTGCCTGCTGTCGTCAATGTTTATGTTCGAGTGCGTACCAAACGGTCTAGAAGGCGCAGTCGTCTTTCTCGAGATCCTTTTTTTCGCCGGTTTTTTGGGGATAGTTTTGGCGTACCAAAAGAACGCATTGAAAGCTCGCTCGGCTCCGGTGTCATCATTGATGCGAGCGGCATCGTGGTGACCAATTACCATGTTATTGAAGGGGCCACCGGCGATGAAATAAAAATTGCCATGGCCAATCGCAAAGAATATCAGGCTGATATTATTCTGAAAGACAAAAAAACAGACCTCGCGGTTGTCAAAATACGCGCGGATGGCGAAAAGTTTCCATTTCTAAATATCGCCAATTCTGATGATCTTGAAGTCGGAGATCTGGTGCTGGCCATGGGCAATCCTTTTGGTGTTGGTCAAACGGTGACCAGCGGTATCGTCTCGGCATTGGCTCGCACCGGTATTGGTGGGGGAGATGCGCAATATTTCATTCAGACCGATGCAGCCATTAATCCTGGTAATTCCGGCGGTGCGCTTGTTGACATGAACGGTGATCTGATTGGCATCAATACGGCGATCTTTTCAAAATCGGGTGGTTCGCTGGGCATTGGCTTTGCCATTCCCTCCAATATGGTCAGCCTGGTGGTCAATTCTGCCAAGAACGGGCGCAGCGTGCAACGGCCCTGGTTTGGTGGCAATGTCAAAAAAGTAACGCCAGCCATCAGCGAAGGGCTGCAATTGCCAAAACCCACTGGCGTATATATCAATAGCCTGGGCGATGAAAGTCCGGCCAGAGATGCGGGGTTGCGGGTCGGAGATGTTATTCTTTCCGTTAACAGTCATGCAATTACTGACGCCAAATCATTTCGCTATCAGTTTTCAATCAAGGGAACCGGTGGACGTGCCAACTTGAGAATCTGGCGTGATGGCCGCAACCTCGATAAAAAGGTGTCGCTTGTCAGTGCTCCAGAAACACCAGCCAGAAATGAAACAAGGTTACGGGGCAATAATCCTTTTTCTGGCGCGCTGGTAGCCAATCTGTCACCGGCTCTGGCAGAAGAAATATCCATGAGTGATCAATCGGGAGTGGTTGTTGTTGGTTTGGGTCGACGCTCTTTTGCCAAGCGCATAGGGCTTGTGCGAAAGGATATCCTGCTGCAAATTAATGGCACGGAAATCGAAAGCGTCGCGGATCTTGTTGAGACGTTGCGCGGGCGTCAACGGTCTTGGCGCTTTACGATCAAACGGGGCGATAATATCCTTTCCATGAGTCTGGGGCGTTAGGCGCAATAAGCCAATCGCAGGAAAATCGGCGTTTTCAAACGGGTGTTCAAAGTACCATGAGTGATCTTTTTGAAAATGCAGGGTTGGAAGATGATGCGCCGCGTCCGCTCGCCGATCGTTTGCGCCCGCAATCATTAGATGATGTCGTGGGGCAGGAGCATCTGCTCGGTCACGAGGGCTTTCTTGGGGCCATGGTGCGTGCCAGAAAACCAGGTTCGACGATATTCTGGGGACCGCCCGGATCTGGTAAAACCACTGTCGCCAGACTGCTTGCCCATGAGACCGATCTGCATTTCGTGCAGATATCAGCTATTTTTTCAGGCGTGAAAGATTTGCGCGCTGTGTTTGACGAAGCGATGGGACGGCGTAAAGCTGGGTTGGGTACACTATTATTTATTGACGAAATCCATCGTTTCAACAAATCACAGCAGGACAGCTTTTTACCCCATCTGGAGGATGGCACCATTGTTTTGGTGGGGGCGACCACCGAAAATCCATCCTTTGAGCTCAACCCGGCGCTTTTGTCGCGCACCAGTGTTTTGACCTTCAGGCGCATAGATGAAACCGGGCTTGAAGCCCTGCTGCAAAAAGCCGAGGATCATCTGAAATTTCCATTGCCGCTTGATAAAGAGGCGCGTGCAGCCCTCATTAACATGGCGGATGGTGACGGGCGTTCTATCTATAATCTGGTTGAAGATGTCTTGCGCGGCGTTGGGGATGAGACTGAGAAAATTGATACGAAAAAGCTGGTATCTCTCGTGCAGCGTAGAGCGCCGGTCTATGATAAAAATAGCGATGGCCACTATAATCTTGTCAGTGCCCTTCACAAGAGTATTCGGGGCTCCGACCCACAAGCGGCATTGTACTGGTTTGCACGTATGCTGGCTGGCGGGGAGGACCCTTTGTTTCTGGCGCGCCGACTGGTGCGCATGGCCGTTGAGGATATTGGACTGGCCGACCCGCAGGCCTTGATTCAGGCAAATGGCGCGAAAGAGGCCTATCTGTTTCTGGGCTCCCCTGAAGGAGAGTTGGCATTGGCCCAAAGCGTAGTATATCTGGCCACTGCTCCTAAATCGAACGCCGTTTACAGCGCCTATAAAGAGGCCATGATATCGGCAAAAAGCTCGGGGTCTTTGTCGCCGCCCAAAATCATTCTCAATGCGCCAACCAAGCTGATGAAGCAAGAAGGCTATGGCGAGGGTTATGAATATGATCACTCTTGCGAAAATGGGTTTTCGGGGCAGAATTACTTCCCTGACGACTACGCACGACAGAATTATTATCGCCCTGTCGAGCGCGGCTATGAGCGCGAAATTCAAAAAAGACTTGACTACTGGGATGGTCTTCGCAAGAAGCGCGGGTAACACAGATTTTATAATAAGGAAAAATTCATGCAGTGGATGAACGCCATACCATTACCGCTTCTCGTTATCATGGCTCTGACATTGGGGCTTGCCCCCTTTGTGCCTGAGCCACATGTGGTCGAGAAATTACGCATGCTGTTTGCGGGCACTTTAAGCAAACCAACGGATATCTTTGATCTTTTAATGCATGGAACGCCGTGGGTTCTGCTTGGTCTCAAGCTTGTCAGTATAGGTCTTGCAAAATCGAACTAGGAAGCTCCTCAACATGAAGATGATATTGATGGTGGCGCTGGGGGGAGCAATTGGCTCCTCCTTTCGTTATTTGGTCGGCGTTGCAGCGACGCGGCTATTTGGCATCGGATTTCCATGGGGCACCCTGATCGTCAATATTGCGGGTTCGTTTTTAATGGGAGCTCTCATCGTAACACTGGCTCTGCGATATTCGGTCAGCAATGAGGTGAGGGCCTTTTTGGCAATCGGGGTGCTGGGCGGCTTTACGACGTTTTCAAGTTTTGCCCTTGATGTCGTAGCTCTTTACGACAAAAAACAGTATTTTGCCTCGATGGGCTATATGAGTGTCTCAGTGATATGTTCCATTCTTGCCTTGTTCCTGGGGATGGCTGTTGTTCGCTCCTTTTCGGGCTGAACTGTTTAATTGGAAACCGATATGAGCGGCGTTACACAAAAAAATATTGCTGAAAATGAAGACGGTATGCGGCTTGATCGCTGGTTCCGTTCGCACTTTCCTCATATCTCGCAAGGCCAGTTGCAAAAATATTTGCGCAAGGGAGAAGTGCGTGTTGATGGTGGTCGCTCGAAAACGTCAAGGCGGCTGATCGCCGGGCAAGAAGTGCGTATCCCGCCATTGCCGGACGAGCCAACAGACAAGAAACCACGCACCAGGCGATTATCGCAAAGTGATATTGAGTTTATTCAATCGCTGGTGATCTATCGCGATAAGCATTTTATTGCCATCAATAAACCACCAGGACTTTCCGTGCAGGGCGGCACTAATCAAGAGCGCCACGTGGATGGCTTATTAGAAGGTCTGAAGTATGACCAGGAAGAGCGCCCCAAGCTGGTTCACCGGCTTGATCGTGACACATCTGGCGTATTGATGCTGGCGCGCTCAAGGGAGGCCGCCATGCTGATAGGCAAGCTTTTCAAGCAGCGCGACACCTCGAAACTCTATTGGGCCGCCGTGATGGGCACGCCGCGTCCAGCGAACGGAGAGATACAGCTGGCTCTGGCCAAGAAGAAAGGCCGTTCTGGCGAAAAGATGCAAGTTTGTTATGAGGGAGAAGAAGAGGGGCAATATGCGGTCACCAAATATTCTGTGTTGGCTTCGGCTGGCCAGAAATTCTCTTTTGTTGCTTTGACGCCGATCACCGGGCGCACCCATCAGTTGCGTGTACATATGAACGCGATTGATTTTCCCATCGTTGGAGATGGCAAATATGGCGGTAAAGACGCCCATCCTGGCGGCGAGGTGCCAAGAAAATTGCATCTTCACGCCCGCTCATTCAGTTTCGTTCATCCAGATACCAAGCGAGAGGTCACGGTTCTCGCACCATTGCCAGCTCATATGATGACAACCTGGGAATTGATGGGCTTTGATCCAGATGGTACGGACAATCCGTTCTTGGTGCCGAGCGGCAAAGGAGCTTAGATGAAACCGGTAAACGTCGAGCCAAAACTCGTCATCTTTGATTGCGACGGCACATTGGTTGATAGTCAGCATATTATTATCAAGGCGATGAGAACGGCATTTGAAGCGCAGGATCTCATGCCACCACCTGATCGCGATATCCGGGGCATTATTGGCTTGTCGCTGGAGGTGGCCGTTGAAGCTTTGGTTGGTGTAACAGAGAAAACCAAACTGCCGCAGCTTTGTGAGGCCTTTAAATCTTCTTTTATAGCTCAACGTGAGAGGCCCGATTTTTATGAGCCCTTGTTTGTGGGAGCGCGTGAAATATTACATGAATTATCCGCCCGTGATGATATATTGCTAGGCGTTGCAACTGGTAAATCTCGCCGTGGCGTCGACAAATTGTTCGAGCGAGAAAATTTAGGGCAATTTTTTTTTAATATCCAGACGGCCGACGATGCGCCCTCCAAGCCTCACCCCGGCATGATCCAGCATGCCATTGACCAAACGGGGGTCGGTTGCCAAAACGTGCTGATGATCGGTGATACGACCTTTGACATGGAAATGGCACGAAACGCAGATGTTGGCGCAATCGGTGTGCGCTGGGGGTATCACGAGGAGGATGCGCTATTGGGCGCTGGAGCACATCATCTGATCGATCAATTCAGCGAGATCCCTGATTTGCTGGCAACTCTTGATCAAGCGGCTTGCCAATGAACCAGAAGATCAAACGTTTTTATTCAGATGTCAAAATTCATGGCGTCGAAAATGGCTTTCAGATTTTGCTCGATACGCGTCCGATTAAATCTGCAGGGCAGCTAATATTGCAGCTTCCCAACGAAAAGATGGCGGAGCAATTGGCCAGTGAATGGCGTCGGCAAAAAGAATTTATAGATTTCGCCAAGATGCCTGTGATGCGTTTTGCAAGTGCCGTTAGCGACAATATCATCTCTCGCCCTAACGAGGCCCGTGCGGAAATACTCAAATATGCTCATTCTGATCTTCTGTGTTACCGGGTCAACGAACCAGCTAGCCTGATTGAGCGGCAAAAAAGCTTTTGGGATCCGGTATTGCGTGAGTTCAAGGATCAATTGGGTATTGAATTTGTTATCTCTAGCGGCGTTCAGTATGTGGAGCAGGACGCCAAGAGTATGCAACGCGTTGAAGAGGTCATCGCGCCTCTTAAGGGTTATCAATTGGGGGCCGTCCATTTGGTGACGGTGATGACGGGATCAGCCGCTCTGGCGATGGCTCTTCACAATAAATGGGTAACAGTTGAAGCCGCTTGGCAATGCGCCCATCTGGATGAAGATTTTCAGATTGAACAATGGGGCGAGGATGAAGAAGCAATTTTGCGGCGCCAGCGGCGCCATGCTGAATTCTGCGCCGCTGCACTGGTTCTTGAAGACTAGAGCGTAGATTACTTGTTCGAATTATCTTCGAGGTTTTTATGGAGATAACCATCAATCACCGCCATCAGGTCTTCAATCCGGTTCTCGAAAAAATGATTGGCGTTGGGGACGACCACATGGCCAATATCAATACCTTTTTGGGTCTTCAATTTTTCAACAAGCGTTTGCACATCTGCCGCTGGCACCACTCGGTCGATCTCACCGTTAACGATGAGGCCAGAAGACGGGCAGGGGGCCAGAAATGAAAAATCATATAGATTGGCTGGCGGCGCCACGGAAATAAACCCCTGCAACTCTGGCCGTCTCATCAATAGCTGCATGCTGATCCAGGCGCCAAATGACACGCCGGCGATCCAACAGCTTGTTGCTTCTTTGTTGATGGCTTGCATCCAGTCAAGGGCGGCAGCGGCATCGAGCATTTCTCCCGCTCCATTGTCAAAAAGGCCCTGGGATCGTCCAACACCACGAAAGTTGAAACGCAAAACGGAAAATCCGCGCTGCACAAAGCTGTAATAGAGGTGATAGACAATCTGATTATTGATCGTGCCACCGAATTGAGGATGGGGATGCAGGATCAGCGCGATGGGTGATTCTGGATCTGTGTTATGATGATAGCGGCCTTCAAGGCGGCCAGCAGGTCCATTAAAGACGACCTCGGGCATGAGTGTGATGCTCCTGCATTGTTTTCAGATTGAACTGAATGGTTTTGATAAGTTTGACATACTTGAAAAACGGACAATCAAGAAACCACCCCTGTGACAAAAGAGGTGGGTTAAATACTTGACTGCTATAGTCAGGAATTATATATCATAACTATGGAATGTGAATGACCTGTTCAGTTTAGGCGCTCGTTTATTATCGAACTGAGCAATGTTTTAAGACGTATTTGTTTACACGAATATGCTGGACAAAGGCAAGTAAATTACGCCAAGAGCGTCGAAATTAGGGCTTAAAATGCCGGTTTGATGCCAGTGAGTGGATTTGAACCTTCTGACAGTGGATATGGATGATTTGAATGAAGCTTAATACCAAAGGCAGATATGCGGTGATGGCCATGGCAGATATTGCCAAATGCGGTCAGGGAGATGCTGCGGGCAAAGCGGTTCCCATGGCCAAGATCGCTGAACGTCAGCATATTTCATTACCCTATCTGGAACAGTTGTTTTCAAAGCTTCGCCGTGAGGGGCTGGTCTCAAGCATGCGTGGGCCTGGCGGCGGCTATACTCTGGCGCGCCCGGCATCCCAGATCTTTATCGGCGAGATCATGCAAGCCGTTGGCGAACCAGTAAAAATGACGAGATGCAATCGCGAGAAAAATGATTCCGAAGGTTGCATTGGCGGTGGTGACTGCAACACGCATGAACTCTGGAGCGCCTTGAGTGATCATATTTATACATTTCTTGGTAGCATCAGCCTGCAGGATGTCGTTGATAAAAATGTCGGATCGCTTGGGTTGCTGTCCTCTAACCTGCGAACGGTTAATATGAAAGGCAAACCCGCAGCGATTGAGGAGGCGATATGAACGTCAAACCGCGAGCTATCGACAGGGTTTACCTCGATCACAATGCGACCTCTCCTTTGCGTCAAAGGGTGCGCGACGCGATGATCGAAGCGATGAAATTTGCGGGAAACCCTTCGTCCGTGCATGCAGAAGGGCGCAAGGCGCATGCCTTTATTGAGCGCTCAAGAGAAAAGATTGCCGCGCTTATTGGGGCAGATGCCAATGATGTGTTGTTCACATCGGGTGGTACAGAGGCCAATATTACGGCATTGTCTCCAGGGCTGGTGGCCAAAACGCGCGAAGATCGCGCGCGAGCCTTGTGTTTTGTATCAGCTGTTGAGCACACTTCTATTTGCAAAGGGGGGCGGTTTGACCCTTCACAGGTCCATACAATTCCAGTGACATCGTCGGGCGTTGTTGATCTGGCCGCGCTTATTGATTTGCTTGATGCTCATGAGCTTGCTCCCTTGGCGGGAGAAAACAGCAAACATCCGTTTATTGTCTCGGTGATGCTGGCCAACAATGAAACAGGCGCCATACAGCCCGTTACCGAAATTTCCGGCATCGTGTTGGAGCGTGGCGGCTTGATGCATTGTGATGCGGTGCAGGCACTGGGACGAATGCCATTTGATCTGGCCTCGATCGGTGTGGACCTCGTGACGATTGCTGCTCATAAAATTGGGGGACCTAAAGGCGTTGGCGCCTTGGTTGGACCAGCGATTGACAATATCTTGAGCGATCCCTTGATGAGGGGCGGTGGTCAGGAATTAAGACGCCGTGCCGGGACAGAAGATATTGTCTCCATTGCCGGTTTCGCTATAGCTGCCGAGATTTCATGCGAAGAACTCGCTGACCGCGAAATGGTCCGGTTTCTACGCGATCGTTCAGAGCGGCGTTTGCGCAAAGAACATCCTGATTTGATCGTTTTTGCCAAGGATACAGACAGGCTCGACAATACCACATTCATGGCCATTCCAGGGATTTCAGCCCAAAATATGGTGATCGCGCTTGACCTTGATGGCATCGCCATTAGTGCTGGAACAGCCTGTTCCTCTGGTAAGGTTAAACAATCCGGTGGCCTTGAAGCCATGGGCGTGAGTGCCGATATTGCCCAATGCGCCTTTCGGGTCAGCTTTGGACCACAGAACTGGCTTAGTGATGTGGACCGGTTGGTGGCCTCTATCGCCAAAACAGTGAAACAACACAAGAAAGCTGGAGCGATTGGCTAAGCGCTGACACGTGTTTTTGATCGCAAATTTGAGAAGTAACAAGGAATTGAGCCAATGGCTGGCATACAAGACGAAACAATTGATCACGTTAAAGATCTCGATGTCGACAAATATAAATATGGTTTTACCACCGATATCGAAATGGAAATGGCCCCAAAGGGCCTGTCCGAGGAAATTGTGCGCTATATTTCGGCCAAAAAGAATGAGCCTGAATGGATGCTCGAATATCGCCTTGATGCCTATCGGCGCTGGTTGACCATGGAGGAGCCCTCATGGGCAATTCTCAACTATCCCAAGATCGATTTTGATGATCTTTATTATTATGCCGCGCCAAAGCAAAAGGTCGAGCTGGATAGCCTTGATGATCTGGATCCAGAAATTTTGGCTACCTATGAAAAGCTTGGTATTTCTCTCAAAGAGCAGGAAATTCTGGCCGGCGTCAAAGGCACGCGAAACAAGGTCGCCGTTGATGCGGTGTTTGATAGTGTATCGGTCGCGACAACTTTTAAAGAAGAGCTGGCAAAAGCCGGGGTGATTTTCTGCCCAATCTCGGAAGCGCTACAAACACACCCTGAACTGGTGAGAAAATATCTCGGGTCGGTTGTGCCAGCCACAGATAACTTTTACGCGACCCTCAATCAGGCCGTGTTCTCGGATGGCAGTTTTGTCTATATCCCCGAAGGGGTGAAGTGTCCCATGGAGCTTTCCACCTATTTCCGCATTAATGCTGAAAATACGGGTCAGTTCGAGCGCACCTTGATCATTGCCGACAAGGGATCATATGTCTCTTATCTGGAAGGTTGTACGGCCCCCATGCGTGATGAAAACCAGCTGCATGCGGCTGTTGTCGAGTTGATCATCATGGATGATGCAGAAATCAAATATTCCACCGTCCAGAACTGGTATCCCGGCGACAAGGACGGCAAGGGTGGTATTTACAATTTTGTTACTAAGCGCGCTGATTGTCGTGGTCGCAATTCAAAGGTCAGCTGGACACAGGTGGAAACCGGTTCGGCCATTACGTGGAAATATCCCAGCTGCATCTTGCGCGGTGATAATTCGCAAGGGGAATTCTATTCGATTGCGGTCTCGAACGGGATGCAACAGGTGGATAGTGGCACCAAGATGATCCATCTGGGCAAGAACACTTCGAGCCGCATTATCTCAAAAGGCATATCGGCTGGCAAAAGCTCCAATTGTTATCGCGGTCTGGTGTCTGCCCACCGGCGCGCAACTGGGTCGCGCAACTACACTCAGTGCGACAGTCTGCTGATCGGCGATAAATGCTCGGCCCATACGGTGCCCTATCTGGAAGCCAAAACGCCAAGCGCGCAGTTTGAACATGAGGCCACCACCTCGAAAATCTCAGAAGATCAGCTGTTTTACTGCATGCAGCGCGGCATGAATGAAGAAGAAGCCGTTGCTCTGATCGTCAATGGATTTGTGCGCGACGTGTTGCAGCATCTGCCCATGGAATTCATGGCCGAAAGCCAGAAACTGATCGGCATCTCGCTGGAAGGCAGTGTGGGTTAGACAATGGAACAATATGCGCAATTGCTAAAAGGGGCCAACTGGCTCGTACTGGCATTGCTGGCTTTTACCCTGGTGTTCACGAAAGATATTGTGAACTATCTGGGAATGGAAAATACGCTGCAAAGCGTGCTGATTGTGATTTTGCCGCTGGTTGTTCTGGCGGCCGGGATTGAGTTGATAACGCGCCGCCTGAAATAGAAGATACGGCGAAGTAAGGAAGTGAAGAATGCTGAAAATCGAAAACTTGCACGCAACTGTTGGAGGGTCGCAGATCCTTCGTGGGATCTCGCTGGAAATCCCCAACGGGGAAGTGCACGCCATTATGGGGCCGAACGGTTCTGGTAAATCGACCCTGTCATATGTTTTGGCTGGCCGTGATGGTTATGAAGTGACGCAAGGCACAGCGACACTTAACGGCACCAATCTGTTTGACCTGGAGGTTGACGAGCGTGCTGCTGCCGGTGTGTTTCTGGCCTTTCAATACCCCCATGAAATACCTGGTGTTGCGACTTTCATATTCCTGCGCCACGCCCTTAACTCTGTGCGCAAGGCACGCGGACAAGAAGAACTGACAACGCCAGATTTCATGCGCCTCGTTAAAGGCAAGGCTGCCGAACTTGGTGTTAAGGATGAGATGCTTAAACGGCCATTGAATGTGGGCTTTTCCGGCGGCGAGAAAAAGCGCATGGAAATTTTGCAAATGGCCATTTTAGAGCCATCACTTTGCATCCTTGATGAAACCGATAGTGGCCTTGATATTGATGCGCTGAAAACCGTATCCGATGGTGTCAATGCGCTTCGCTCGCCTGATCGCTCCATGCTGGTCATTACCCACTATCAGCGCTTGCTAGATTATATCGTGCCCGACAAGGTGCATGTGCTGTCCAAAGGCAAAATCCGCCATTCCGGTGGCAAGGAGCTAGCGCTGGAGCTTGAAAAATCAGGCTATGCCGAATTTGCCGATGAAGATGCCGCGTAATTAAAATTTGAGATCAAAGATATGACCCTCGTTACGAACATTCAAAAGACCGATGCTGAATTGGGACTGGCCCAACAGTTTGATGATACGCGCGCTAATCTTCCTGGCAATGCGTGGGTCAATGAACAGCGTGAGGACGCTATTCGCACCTTCGCCAAACTTGGCTTGCCGCACCGGCGTGTCGAAGCATGGAAATATACCGATCTGCGTTCCATGCTTAAAGTCGCCAATACGCCCGCGGGGAGTGAATTGCACCCTGTCAGCGACGCCGATCTATATCAGGCGCTGGGCGCAGACCTGCATGGCCTTGGAGCGCACCATATCGTGTTTGTCGATGGTGTTTATGATGAGGAAAACTCGTTCATCATTGGTGATGAGGCAGGGCTTGTTCACATGACCTCCCTATCTGAGACACTGGAAAACCCGCCTGAATGGTTCAAGCGCAATTTCAATAAAGTCAATCCGAGGCCGGAAGATCACGTTGTAGCGCTTAATACCGCCTTTATGCGCGATGGAGCCGTGATCGAGATCGTCAAGGATGCCAAGCTGAAGCGGCCCGTGCATTTGATTTTTATCTCAAGTTCGAAAAGTGCCGAAGCGATTACTGAACGCCATTTCATCCATGTGGAAGAAGGGGCCAGTGCGACCATTCTTGAGAGCTATGTGCATTTGCGTGCTCCCGACACACAGCGCAATAGCGTTACCGAGCTGAGTCTGGAAAAAGGGGCCAAGGTCAATCACATCAAGTTTCAGCATGAGGGGGCCAAAGCTTCCCATCTCTCGAACTGGATGATTTCGATTGGCGAAAATGCCGACTATCGCGGTTTTCAGTTTACCACTGGTGCGAGGGTCTCACGCAATACCATCAATGTGAACTTTGATGGCAGTCATTCCCAAGCGGATATTTCTGGCGTTGCCATGCTATGGGACGAACAGCACTCCGATACCACAATGGATATTGTGCATGGGGTCCCCAATACACTAAGCCGTGAGCTGTTTAAAACCGTGCTGGATGATCGCGGTCGCGCGGTTTTTCAAGGCAAGCTGGTAGTCAAACCCGACGCCCAGAAAACCGATGCCAAGCAGATGGCTCATGGCATGCTTTTGTCTGAAACAGCCGAATTTGATGCCAAGCCAGAGCTGGAAATTTATGCGGACGATGTGGTTTGCGGTCATGGGGCCACATCAGGCCAACTCGACGAAGACATGATGTTCTATATGCGCCAACGGGGCATGAGTGAGGAGACCGTTCAAACCCTGCTCATTTTAGCCTTTGTCGGCGAAGCTTTTGAGCTTGTCGAGGATGAAGATATTCGCGCTGCCTTTACGGCAATGGCACAAGCCTGGCTCGGAGGTAAAAGAGATGAATAGCATGAATAAATCTGCTGATCAGCTGCGCGAAACACTCACGCCAAAGACTTTTGATGTGCAAGCGATAAGGGCGCAGTTTCCCATATTGTCACGAGAAGTGCATGGCAAGCCATTGGTCTATCTCGACAATGGAGCTTCGGCTCAAAAACCAAAGATTGTACTTGATGCGATCCAGCAGGCCTATTCACAAGAATATGCCAATGTGCATCGCGGCCTGCATTTTCTATCGAACACGGCAACCGATCATTTTGAGCAGGCTCGTAAATCTGTGGCCAAATTCCTCAATGCGCCTGATGTGAATGAGATCATCTTTACGAGTAACGCGACAGCCGCCATCAATCTGGTTGCGTCCTCCTATGGCGGCGTGGCCTTCGAAGCAGGGGATGAGATCCTTCTGTCGGTGATGGAACATCATTCCAATATTGTGCCGTGGCATTTCCACCGCGAACGCAATGGTGTGGTTCTAGAATGGGCACCAGTGTCGGATGATGGTGATTTCCTCATTGAGGAGTTTGAAAAGCTGCTAAACGAGCGCACCAAGCTGGTGGCCATCACCCATATGTCAAATGTGCTGGGCACGATTGTGCCGATTAAACAGGTAATCGAGCTGGCCCACGCCAAAGGTATTCCGGTGCTTGTTGATGGTTCGCAAGCGGCGGTTCACATGAGCGTTGATGTGCAAGACCTTGATGCTGATTTCTATGTGATGACCGGGCACAAGCTTTATGGGCCGTCCGGGATTGGTGTGCTGTACGCCAAGCGCGCGTTTCAAGAGCGCATGCAACCCTATATGGGGGGCGGCGAGATGATCGAAACTGTCACTATGGAGGGAGTTAAATACGGCAAGCCTCCCCATAAATTTGAAGCGGGCACACCGCCAATCGTTCAGGCCATCGGACTTGGCGCGGCGCTCGATTATATGATGGATATCGGTTCAAAAGCCATTGAAGCTCATGAGGAGGACCTCAAAAACTATGCCCGCGAAAAATTGTGTTCGCTAAACTCACTTCGCATAATTGGTGATGCGAAAGATAAAGGGGCGATATTCTCGTTCGAGATCGACGGGGTTCACGCCCACGACATCGCAACTCTGCTTGATCGCTCTGGTATTGCTGTGCGGGCTGGCACCCATTGCGCCGAACCTTTGATGGCACGATTTAATGTCACCTCGACCTGCCGTGCCTCATTTGCCATGTATAATACGCGCGATGAAGTCGATGCCCTGTGTGACGGTTTGCGCCGCGCCAAAGAATTTTTCACCTGATTGCCCCGATGATGAGTAGCCCCTTGAATTTTCAACATCAAAAGTAAAGCTGATGCCATGAATGACCAAACAACAGACGTCAAAGAAACAGATGACAGCCCCAAGCCCCCATCGATTGACGAAGGCGGAACACCGGTTGCAGGGTCCAAGCTGTCAAAAGAAGAGTTGAATGATTTGCGCCGCAAAATTGTTGCGGCGGTCAAAACCGTGCAGGATCCGGAAATCCCGGTTGATATTTATGAACTCGGACTTATCTATGTTATTGACGTCACTGATGAGAAGAAAGTGCGCATTGATATGACCTTGACAGCCCCTGGTTGTCCTGTGGCAGGTGAAATGCCGGGTTGGGTTCATGATGCGGTCAGCGCTATTCCTGAAGTCACGAGCGTTGGCGTCAATATGGTATTTGATCCCCCCTGGGATCCCAACCAGATGTCTGACGAGGCCCGCCTTGAGCTGGGCATGTTTTAGAGAGATAAAGGTAGTGAATATGATTGCGACCCCAAAACTTATGACCGTTAGCGATGCAGCTGCTGATCGTATCAAGGCGATCATGGCAAAATCT
>JAJRQA010000213.1 GCA_024280475.1 Alphaproteobacteria bacterium | reverse complement strand
GTGAGCATGCTGGGTTCCATCAGCATGGATATGCATGGAAGCACCGGCTTGTTGATCGCTCTTGATATGTTGGTGCTTTCCCGTTTCCAGATTGGTGACAGTTACTGTATTCCCGTCCGAGCATCCACAAATTCCGCACATTAGGCAGCCTCCAGTTCCATTTCCTTGATATTCAATTCTTCGCCAGAAAAGCGTTCCAGATCCCGTGATCCACAGGCACAGGCTGTAACCATTGTTTCCAACTTAACCGATTGACCGCAGCTATTGCAGCGGGCCTGTCCTGCGATCTCGATGATTTCCAGTTCCGCCCCTTCCAGCACCGTGTCTTTGGCAACGATATCGAAACAAAATCTGATGGCGTCTGGCATGATGGCTGAAAGTTTGCCGATCTCCAGTTGCACCCGGCGCACCGGCCTTGAGCCTGCATGTTCGCTGACGATGGCTACAATATTTTGTGTGATACCCAGTTCGTGCATAATTTCACTCTCAACAAATTCTTGGCAATTGTTCGCCAACCAGCATATCGACGATGCGTTCTCCTCCAAACACGGTGCGCATGACCACGCGGCCAGGGCGCTTATCCGTCACATGGCCGATCAGCGCCGCCTCTTTTCCAAGTGAATGAGCCTGCATGGCTTTTAAAGCCGCGTCAGCTTGTTCGTCTGGCACAACGCAAACCAGCTTGCCCTCATTGGCAAGATAAAGCGGGTCCAGACCAAGGATTTCACAAAACCCCTTAACCTCTGTACGGATCGGGGTTTTGTCCTCGAAAATTTCGATGCCCACATCTGATGCCAGCGCCACTTCGTTGAGCACGGTTGCAAGACCGCCGCGGGTCGCATCGCGGAAGAACCGAACGTCTGGCGCGGCTTTCAAGATGCCATTTATAAGGGCATTTAGGGCCGCACAGTCGCTTTCAATCGGCGTCGTCAAGGCCATATCACCGCGCGCGTTGAGGATCGTTGCACCGTGATCACCAAGCAGCCCGTTGACCAGAACGGCGTCGCCCGGTTCGGCGCGGTCCGCCCCAAGGATAATATTTGCAGGAATGACGCCGATACCGGCGGTATTGATAAACAGCTTATCACAAGCCCCCTTGTCGACGACCTTGGTATCGCCAGTGACGATTTCCACTCCGGCCTCTTTGGCGGTCTTGGCCATTGAGCGGGCAATTTCTCGCAGGGTTTCAACTTCAACGCCCTCTTCGATAATGACGCTGCAGGTCAGATAAAGCGGCTTTGCGCCACCAACGGCCAAATCGTTGACCGTGCCGCATACGGCCAGCTTTCCGATATCACCGCCAGGAAATTTCAGAGGGTCAACTACATATGAATCTGTTGTGAAAGCCAGCCGGTCACCATGTTTTGCCAGCGCACTCATATCAAACCGAGCCTGATCTTCAAGCGGGGCCAGAGCGTCATTATAAAAAGCACTGACAAACACATCATCGATGAGATCACGCATCGCTTTGCCGCCACCGCCATGAGCCAGCGTAACTTTAGGGATCTGCACTTTACCCAGTCGCCGACGAACGGGCGAAGGTCTGGCTTTATCCGGTTTCTCAAGCGTATTCATGCGGCCCCCCTCTCGCGAAGTTTTTCGAGGTCGCCATATTGATAATAGGCAGCACAGGCCCCTTCAGAAGAAACCATCAAGGCACCAAGCGGTTTTTCGGGTGTGCAGGCTTTACCAAAAACCTTGCAGTCCCAGGGTTTGATGACCCCTTTCAACACCTCACCGCACTGGCAGGATTTGGGATCAGCAATCGAGATGTCAGGAACCGTAAATTTGGTTTCGGCATCATATTGGACATATGCATCCCGCACCTTGATGCCGGAATGATCAATGGAACCAAGGCCGCGCCATTCAAAAAACTCTCGCAACTCGAACACCTTCGCAACGGCATCAAGCGCCGCATCATTGCCATCGTCCGGGACGATACGATTATACTGATTTTCGATTTCCGCCCGACCTTCGGCAATCTGCTTAATGACCATCCAGATGGAGTGCAGAATATCAAGAGGTTCAAAACCGGCGATCACCACTGGGCGTTTGTAATGCTGCGCGATAAAATCATAGGGCGAAGAGCCAATAACCATGCTCACGTGACCCGGCCCAAGGAATCCATCAAGTTGCAGGTCAGGACTGTCAAGGATGGCTTTCACAGTTGGAATGATGGTGATGTGATTGCAGAACAGCGAGAAGTTTTTGGTCCCTTCCGCCTCGGCCTGAAGAATGGTCATGGCCGTGCTCGGCATTGTTGTTTCGAAGCCAAGGCCAAAAAACACCACCTCTTTATCAGGATTTTCACGTGCCAGTTTGAGAGCATCAAGGGGTGAATAAACCATGCGCACGTCAGCGCCATCGCCCTTGGCCTGTAACAGACTCTTCTTTGACCCCGGCACCCGCATGGCATCGCCAAAGGTGGTAAAAATGACATTCGGCATTTCAGCCAGAGCAACGCAGTCATCAACCCGCCCCATGGGCAGCACACAGACGGGACAACCTGGACCATGGATGAGTTCTATTTCATCAGGCAACATGGTCTCGATACCATATCTGAATATGGAATGGGTATGACCGCCGCATACCTCCATGATATAGATGGGGCGGTCCAGAGACTTGCGTATGTCCGGCACAAGAGCTTCAATTTCGCGCAATAAAAACTGCGCTTTTTCCGGGTCGCGAAATTCATCAACATATTTCATTTTCTACTCCTGACTATTCCGCTGTAGTGAGCGCAAGATCTCCCCGATCATCGGCAAGAAGTGTGTGCACGAGATCCCAGAGAATATGATAAATCGCCACATGACATTCCTGAATGCGGTGAATGCTGTCTGTCTCAACGATCAGACAATGGTCGAGCCCGGCTTCCGCCATCTCGCCGCCGTTCATTCCGGCCATGCCAATCGTTGTCAGTCCCATCTTTTTTGCCTTGCGAAAGGCCTTGATCAGATTGTCTGAATTGCCGCTGGTTGACAGCCCGACAAGCCCATCGCCGGAACGACCCTGCGCGATGATCTGACGGACAAAGATGTTGGAGAACCCCACATCATTGCCGACCGCCGTGAGCATGGTCGTATCGCATGTCAGGTCAACGGCGCTCAGCGCTTGGCGACCTGCTGTAACCGGGTGTAAAAACTCGACAGAAAGATGGGAGGCATCACAACTCGATCCACCATTACCCATCGTAAACAGTCTGCCATTTTGCCGATAAACATCGGCGATTGCTGCGGCGGTATCGACGACGGCCTGAGAATTTTTGGCAAAAAAACCAAGCATGACCTTATGGTGATCCTCGACCTTTCGCGTCACCGAGCTGATCAATGCCTTATTGAGCGCATCTGGATCCTGCTTCTCGCCATGCAGAAACGGATAAAGGTCTTTCAGTTTGCTTTTGTTATCCGACATGTTTGGTCTCACAAGATAATCTGTCATCTAAAGTTGCGATGCGATCAGGCCCGCCCGGAGTCGCGCATAGCGGCGAGTTCTTCTTGAACTTCGCCAAGTTCTTTCAGTATTTTCAATGTCGCCTCGGCCTCTTGCTCATTGATTATGCTCATTGCAAAACCGACATGGACCAGTACCCAGTCACCCATACATTCATCCAGCGTATGGGTTTCAGAGATTATGCAGGCGACATTTACTTCTCGCTTTACGCCAGCCACATCGACCATGACCAATTTGCGAGTCCTATCGGTGATTTCAACAATCTGACCGGGAATTCCAAGACACATTTCAATTTCCTCCTGAACCGTTCTGATTGCTAATATAACGGGCAGCCGCGATCGCCGCCTGACCCAGCGCCAGTCCGCCATCATTTGCCGGGACCCGTGCCTGCGTTATAACTTTCAGCTTATGAACCTCAAGTCGCTCAATGACCTGTTCGAGCAAAACCTTGTTTTGAAAACACCCACCGGACAGAGCAACAGTATCAATATCAACGCCGGATCGGTCCTGCGCATCCACCAGCCTTTTGACCATAATGGCGATTATTTTTGCCAGACCTTTATGAAAACGGGTCGCCATTACGGAGCGCGCCGCCCCCATATGCAGATCGCCAAGCAAAGCCTGCCACATGGCGATCGGCTCGATATAGGGCAGACCATCCCCGTTTAGTTTGGGAATGGCAAAGGGATAGCCCAGCGCATCATCTTCTTCGCGAAGCTGTTTTTCATCGACGAGAGCTTCAAGCTCAATCGCCCCTTGCCCCTCATACTGGGCTTCCCCCCGACATACGCCAATTGCTGCTGCAACTGCATCAAACAAACGCCCACAGGAGCTGGCCAGCGGTGAATTTACGCCTTTAATGAGCATCTGATCCAGTGTTTCGCGTGGCTTGGCGTCTAGATATGTGAATATCTCGAGCTGCGAAAAATTCATGGCGAATTGAGGCCAGCCAATCTCTGACATCAGGTGGGCATAGGTGTTGCGCCAAGGTTGGCGAATAGCTTTTGCCCCCCCCAGCATGGCAATAGGTTTGAACGTAGCAAGCCGATCATAGCCCCGGTAGTCGGCAAGTAGAAATTCGCCGCCCCAGATGGTTCCATCGTCGCCAAATCCAAGGCCATCAAGGGCAACACCAAGGACCGGCTCCGTATCCAGCTCAATGCCGTTTTCAGCCATACAAGAAGCAATATGAGCATGGTGATGCTGAACTGCAGTCAGAGGTAAATGACCGCTCGTAGCGTCGCTTTGCGCCAGCTTGGTGGAAAGATATTCCGGGTGTTTGTCAGCCACTAGAAGCTTTGGTTCATGGTCATATAATTTTTTGTACAGGGCTAGGTTTTTTAGATAGTCATCATAGGTTGCGGGGTGTTCGAGATCCCCTTGATGCTGGGACAGTATGGCGGCACCGTCCTTGAGTAGGCAGAAAGTTGATTTGAGTTCGCCGCCATAGGCAAGCAGGTCGGGAGCTTTTTCAAATCCTATTGGCAGTGGTAAAGCCCCTGGCGCATAGCCTCTGGCCCGGCGCAGGATGCGTGGTTTTCCGCCCATCACCCGCACCACAGAATCATCAATCCTGTTGGCGATATCCCGATCATGGAATAACACATAGTCAGCAATATCTTTCAGCCGACTGCGAGCATCTTCTATTGAGGTAACCTGTGGTTCATCTGATAGATTGCCGCTGGTCATGACAATCGGGCGTTTTATCCGGCGCAAGATCAGATCATGCATGGGCATGGTGGGTAGCATAAATCCAAGCGTATTCATCCCCTGCGCAACCACATCCGGCAAATTTTTATCACCGCTGGCCTGCAGCAGCACGATCGGAGATTCAGGGCTTTCCAAAAGCTCCTGCTCCCTTTCACTGACGCTGCAATACTGCCGGATCACATCAAGATCGCGGGCCATCAGGGCAAATGGTTTGGCATAGCGGTGCTTGCGTTCGCGCAAGCGCATCACAGCTTCTTCATTTTGAGCGTCGCAGGCGAGATGAAATCCTCCCAGGGCGCGAATAGCAACGATCTCGCCCTTTTGTAAAAGCCCACTGATCGCATCGACATCATCAAGCATGGAGTGCTGGTCGAAGGATGTTGCTGCGCCATCCAGACGTTCCAGCCAGGCTTTTGGGCCACAGGCGTGGCAGGCAATCGGTTGCGCATGGAAGCGACGGTCTTGGGGATCGACATATTCTTTGGCGCAATCGGGACACATCAAAAATTTGGCCATGGTTGTCGAGGCGCGATCATAGGGCACTGTTTCAATAATCGAAAAACGGGGGCCGCAATGGGTGCAGTTGGTAAAGGGGTAGCGATAACGCCGCCCAAAGGGATCCAGCGCCTCTTCTTTGCACGCCGGACACGTCGCGGCATCCGCGCTCACACGTGTGCGTGTTGACCCAGCCAGGCTTTCCAAAATCTGGAACTCTTCTACATCAGGCAATGGGTCAACAGGGTTGATTTCTATTTGCTCGATATGGGCAAGTGGTGGGACATCCTTCCTGAGTTGCTTGACAAATTTCGCAATCTCTTTTGATGTAGCACTCACCTTGATCAACACACCGGCATTGTCATTGCAAACCGTTCCGCACAGGTTCAGCTCTCGTGCGATCCGCCAGACATTGGGCCTGAACCCAACACCTTGCACGGTTCCCCGAACTCTTATTTCAACGGTTTCACACCCACGGGCTTTATGTGCAATAACGCCAGTCATTATGCGAAATCCCATAACATGATCCGGTTATTGCCACTATCAGCAATAATCAATGTACGGTCACAGATCGTCACCCCATAAGGCCAGCACAGGCTGTCGCGCACCGCCATCTTCCAGCGATTGTCTCCCTTGGAGCCAAAATCTTTTTGCGCTGCCAGTCCCACGGCTTTGGCGGCCTGCGCAAGATCATCTGGTCGCCACCCGACAAGGCGGGAATTGGCGGTGTCAGCGGCGATCACCCAGTCCTTTGTCGAGGCCAGACCATAGGGCATATTGAGGGCACCAGCGTGCGGCCAATAATTGCCCTGATTGTGCTCAAGGCCGTTAAAATCAGCCTGCCCGATGACATAATCGGCAGGTGTGCCAGGCGAATCGGGCCATTTGCGCCAGACTAATATCCGGTTTGCGCCCGCATCCGAGACCATAAGCTGTCCATCTGATTGCGCGACCTGATGAGCCCAGCGCAAACCAAGAGGCCCCGCTTCTTCTCCAGCGTTTTCGTCCCGGCTTTCAAAATCATATTGACCAATCACCATGTCGGCTGGCTGGGCGTTGCGGGTTGGTATTTCATTCCATATCAAGACACGCCGGTTGCCCGTATCAGACACAACAAGACGCTCATCAATGATCGAGACGCCGTAACACCAATTGAGCGTATTGGCGGTAGGGCCCTTGCCTCTGTTGATCTCCATCGAAGAAAAATCCGCCTGACCAAGGACAATATCTGCGGGCTGATGTGATTGCGTTGGCACTTCCAGCCAGATGAGAACGCGGTGGTTCCAGGCGTCAGCAACAGCCAGAGCTTTCTTGCCAAAGGCGACGCCGGTTGGAACATTCAAGGTCGCAGCATTTGGCGTGCCTTTGGCGTTACGTCCTTCATGTTCAAAATCTGGTTGACCAATAATAATATCTGCCGGTGCGTGATCACTGGTTGGGCTTTTGCTCCAGATAAGTAGCCGATGATGGCCGGTATCACAAACGGCAAGCGGCCCATCGCTTGATGCCATTACTGCCCCACGTGGGCCAAAAAGAGAATGAGGCTGCGGCGTCACTGGCTGAACAAGCCCGTCAACAGGATCATGGCTACCCAGCACAACACGCGGTCCTTTGGGATCCAGCATGGGCGCGCTCGGCACTGCAACCGGTTTGTCTGCAAGGGCGGGATTGGTTTTTATCGCTAATGATACGCGCATAATTATCGTGCGAGACGCACCTCCACTTTATTTCTGATAACGCGAACGGCGTGCGGCTGGAGCTGCACCTCGGGAGCTGTAAGACATTCGCCCGATTTCAGATCATATTGAAACCCGTGATGAGGACATGTGATGATGCCATCATCGACCTCACCCATATCCATCGGCATGCCCAGATGAGCACAGGCATTGGCAAAACAACTGACGACGGAACCATTGCGGCTCAAAATGACATCAGAACCATCAACCTCCATCGTCAGGATTTCACCCTCGGGAATATCATGCAGATCAACGGTTTTCAGCCAGTCGCCCTTTTGATTGATGGCAAATGGACTGACGAATTGAATGCCACTTCCCTCTGACTGGTCCGTACCTTTCGTCAATCCTTTGACTTGCTTTATATCGGAAATTTCGGGGCAATGATCTTCGATGGCCTTTTTGACACCAGCGACAAATGTCAACATGGACGCCGGGCAACCATCGCAAGAACCAAGAAAACGAACTTCTGCAGTGTGTGGCGGCGTTATGGATATTAGTTCCACATCCCCACCATGGGAGGCAAGCATGGGTCTGACGGATTCAAGAGCCTCTTCGACCCGCTCGTGCAGGCTGGGTTTTACCAACTCAAGATGGCGAAGAACGGCGTAAACCACATCATCCTTTACGGCATTTTTTAATGCCGACAAAGCAGCCGGTTCCGCCTTAACAACGCTGATAAGACGCCGGATTGCTTCTTTGTGAAGTGCTTCAACACTCTTTCGATAAGCCTTGATGGCGCCAAGCTGCGTCTCGTCCCATTCAACAAACACACCTTCCAAGGCTTCGATATCTTTGAGATAAAGATCAAGGTCGGTATTTTCTGTCATGTTCCGCACTGGCTTGGTCACGATTATATCATTCCTCAGGCGTATTTGAGATCTTTAAACAAATAGGGTTGGATCGCTCCGCCGATAAAAGCAGAAATTGCGGCGGCCAGATAAATGCCGGTTGCCAGGAAATTAGCCAGCACGACAAAAATAGTCGCCGTTATTAATATGCCGAGCATTGCTTTCGACATGACACTACCCAAATTTTTGAACAGCTTGCCGCGCGCAAACAGGATCATCGAATTTTTTGCCATTTCCCACATTTGTTCAGCCTCCCATCATTGTCATGATATATAGTCCTGCAAGGCCGACAACCACGCCCCATACTCCGGCGATGGGACCGAAAAATCCACCCATCATACCCGAAAGTTGTGCGCCTATATGTTTGGCACCAACAGCAAGGCCGCCAATAATGCCACCGATCAAAGACGCGACCAGGCCGATGCCAATGGCTATCGCGGCAATTTCAATTGTAAGTTCCATGCGTTCCCTATCTCCCTTAATAGTCAGTTCGTGTTGTTGACCAGCCCGCGCATACCTTGTCTTGAAAGTTCACTAACCAGCTGACAGGTCCGCGCCATTTCCTCTCGACCTGGCTGGCAAGCCAAGCTCTTGGTCCAGATGTTCCAAAGCTTCGGATACGACTTGGCTTTTCGCCTGCTCGCCGTGCTCATCGAATATCTTGCGCGCTTCTTCGTAGAGCGTCTTGGCATTGATGGTATTGCCCCGGTTTCGAAGCTCAGGATG
>JAJRQA010000212.1 GCA_024280475.1 Alphaproteobacteria bacterium | reverse complement strand
GCCTGGTGATAATATCACGGTTGAAGTTGATCTGATTGTGCCGATTGCCATGGAAGATGGCCTGCGCTTTGCGATCCGCGAAGGTGGCCGTACCGTTGGTGCCGGCGTCGTTGCAAGTATCATTGAATAAATTGGTTCAAGGCCCGGTTTGAAAATGCCGGGCCTTTGACCTTTGAAGTATATTGGAGATATAGGAGTGTAGCTCAGCTGGCAGAGCACCGGTCTCCAAAACCGGGTGTCGTGGGTTCGAATCCCTCCACTCCTGCCAATATTTACGAACTGTCTGGCGCTGATCAGGCAAACAGCTGGAGAAGATGATGGCAAATCCATTGCAATTCATGCGTGAAGTCCGGGAAGAGGTGAGCAAGGTAAGTTGGCCATCTCGCCGCGAGACGACTGTCACTACCATAATGGTGTTCATCATGGCGATTGCTGCGGCGATCTTTTTCATGTTGGCCGATCAGGTGATCAGCAAGGTGGTAAAAATTGTGCTTGGTTTTGGCGGTTAAGCATACGGCCGAAAAACAGGTATGAATAGAACTGAAATGATAGGGTTTTCCCTAAAGAGAGTATTTTTTGATGGCAAAGCGCTGGTATATCGTTCACGCCTATTCCAATTTTGAGAATAAGGTTGCCGCTGCAATTCGCGAGCGCGCGGAAGCAGAAGGTCTGGATGATCAGATCGAAGAAGTGCTTGTGCCGTCCGAGCAGGTGGTAGAAGTTCGCAGAGGTCAGAAAATCAATGCGGATCGTAAGTTTTTCCCGGGCTATGTGTTGGCCAAAATGGAAATGACCGATCGCACGTTCCATCTCATCAAGCACACTCCCAAAGTTACAGGCTTTCTTGGCAATGATAACAAGCCGATGCCGATCACCGAGGCTGAAGCCAATAGAATTTTGAATCTGTCCAATGACAGTGAGGAACGACCACGGTCAACGATTACGTTTGAAATCGGCGAGCAGGTGCGTGTGACTGATGGGCCATTTGCCTCCTTTAGCGGACATGTTGAAGATGTCGATGAGGAGCGCTCAAGGTTGAAAGTAGCAGTTTCCATCTTTGGCCGGCTCACACCGGTAGAGCTGGAATATACCCAGGTCGAAAAAACCTAAGTTTTTTGATCTGATTTAGTTGTGGGAGGCGAGCTGAAATCTGCCAGTTTCAGAGCGGCCGTACCGCAAACCCTGAAAATAGAAAACAGCCTTCTCGCGTATTGAAGAGGGGGCATCGAAGGGACGTTTAAAATGGCAAAGAAGATTGAAGGTTACCTCAAATTGCAGGTGCCAGCTGGAAGCGCGACCCCGTCTCCACCTATTGGACCAGCGTTAGGTCAGCGCGGCATTAATATCATGGAATTTTGCAAAGCGTTTAACGCAGCAACCACAGAGATGGAAAAAGGCGCCCCCATCCCTGTGCAAATTACCATTTATAAGGATAAGAGCTTCACTTACGTGATGAAGACGCCTCCGGCATCCTATCTCCTTAAAAAGGCTGCCAAGCTGGAAAAGGGGTCTGGTGAAGTTGGTCGTATTGAATCTGTTGGTAAAGTCACCGCAGCTCAGGTGCGTGAGATTGCCGAAGTGAAAATGGTCGACCTAAATGCAAATGATATTGATCAAGCGATGAAGATTATCGCTGGTTCTGCCCGCTCGATGGGCATCGACGTGGAGGGTATGTAATATGGCGAAGCTTGGAAAAAGAACGGTTACGGCTCGTAAAAACATTGATCGTAACAAGGTTTATGATCTTGAAAGTGCCGTGAAAATCCTGAAGACCAATGCCAAGGCGAAATTTGACGAAACAATTGAGCTGGCATTGAACCTGGGTGTTGATCCTCGCCATTCCGACCAGATGGTCCGTGGTGTGTGTGAATTGCCAAATGGTACGGGCCGCACGGTTCGTGTTGGTGTGTTCGCACGCGGCGACAAGGCCGAAGAAGCCAGAAAAGCTGGTGCCGACGTTGTGGGTGCCGAAGAATTGGCTGAAGAAGTTCAAAAAGGTAATATCGATTTCGATCGTTGCATTGCCACTCCGGACATGATGCCTCTTGTTGGGCGCCTGGGTAAAGTGCTTGGTCCTCGCGGCATGATGCCAAATCCCAAAGTGGGCACGGTGACGCCAGATATCGCCAAGGCGGTTGCTGCCTCAAAGGGCGGAGCTGTAGAGTTTCGCGTTGAAAAGGCCGGTCTTATTCATGTGGGCGTTGGCAAGGCAAGTTTTTCTGCCGAAAAGATTGCGCAAAATATCAGAGCGCTGACACATGCGGTCCTCAAGGCCAAGCCATCTGGCGCCAAGGGAACCTATGTTAAAAAAATCTCTTTAAGCTCGACAATGGGTCCTGGTATGCAGCTGGATCTTGGCTCGATTGTCTCTGAATAGAAAAAGAGTGAGATTTACTGTTTACATGAGGGGGTAATATCCCCTATGTAGGTGGATTGGAGAGTTCCGGTTAGATTAACCGGTGGAACGAGCAATGTAAATGGTTTCCTGATTGGGGGCTTTTTTGCAGGGCTCGGACCTGTCCGAGATTGCAGGTGTGGTTGACGTCCGATATTTTGGATTGTTTACCGCTTAAGTGCGAAAGGTTGAATGATTGTTTTTCATTCTACCTCGGGCCTGCATGAGATAGGGGGAAATGATGAATGGTTTGCGGTGGGTTTTTCTCGCCATAAGCGATTTGATCAGTTTGAACCAGATATCAACCAAAGGCCCACTTGATGTTACATCAGGGCTGGTGGACAGGCAATAAGGGTCGCGGATACGACCAGTTTGCCTAAGGCGGGCTGTTTGCATCAGCGGCAAAATGAAAATGTGAAAAATGGGACTCTCAAGGAGCCGTTTTCACTTTTACCTTTGGAGAAAGTTAAGTGGAAAGAGAACAGAAGCGAGAACTCGTTAAGTCGCTTCATGAGGCGTTCTCCGATACTGGCGTTATTGTTGTTTCACATAATC
>JAJRQA010000211.1 GCA_024280475.1 Alphaproteobacteria bacterium | reverse complement strand
TTGCCGGGAGTTATCTGCTTGATGATCTGCTTGGATTTGACATCGATGACCTGCACGGTGTCATTGAGCGGATGGGCGAAATTTACCCAGATCTGACGGCCATCGGGACGGGCCATCACAAAGATGGGTTGGCCATGCACCTTGATCGAGCCGCTCTGCTTGAATGTCTTACTATCAACAATCAGCACCTCATGATGACCAACGGCTGGCAGAAAAAAATGATCATCGGCCTGCGCCCAACCCTCAAGGTGTGGCATTTTATAAACCGGCAGTTTCTTTGCCCCGCGACCATAGCCATTTAAAATGCGTTTGACCGTTGGTTTTTTCGCCCATAGATCGATCATCGCCATACCGTCTTCGCCAAACAATCCGGCAATATAATAACGACCATCGCCGCTAATCAGCGCATCATATGGCTGCAGACCGATATTTTTGAACTTGGTAATGCGCGGCGTGACCCCTTGCTCGCATTTTGCGCAATCAACCATCCAGATTTCACCCGCTTCATAAAGCGTAAAAAGAAAACGTCCACCCGGCGCATCAACAAGGCCCACGGTTTTCGACAGCGATCCCTGGTCTCCAAATTTAGCGTCAATCGTTGCGACAAGAGCCAACGTATCAGACCTGAATATTTTGACGCCGCCTGGTTTGTAATTGGAAACGGCGATTAGTTTGCCATCATCAGAGATCGCCCCGCCAATAGAGTTGCCCGCTTGAATAATGCGTTTAACGAGGGTTTGCTCCAGCAGATCAATCTTGCTAAGGCCGCCATCGCGGCCAAACACATAGGCAAAGCGCTGATCTCGCGAAAACACCACCGAGGCGTGGCTGAGATCACCCAGCCCGTTGATGCGCGCCAGCGAGCTATGGCCGGTTGTTTCGATAATCTGAACCGAACCGCTGGCCCGTTCAATGATCACACCCAGATCGCCGGAGCCGCGCAATTTTGATGGTGAACTAGCGCGAACGCTGCTCTCCCCCCAGTGCCCGGCAAATTGCCCGCCAAAATTGATTGCAAGCAAGCCGATGGTCATGAGGGCCGCCAGGAAAAATGAAAGGGATTTGGTCATTGCGCATTCCCCCGTCTGATCTCGCCATTTTTAAGCTGGGTAGCGATCCACAGGGCATCGCTCTTGGCAAGTAATCCGCGCCATGGCGGCATAGGCGTGCCAGGTACGCCGCTTAATATGATCTGCGCGATCTCCTGCACGCTCGCTTCGCTCAGATTGCCGGGAAGAAGTGGTTTACCAAGGCCACCCTGCATGGTCATGCCATGGCAGGATCCACAATCCTGACGCACAAGATTGGTCAGCTCACTCTTTCGTTGTGCACTAAGCGGATTGGCAGCCATCGCCCAACTAAGCGTCAATAGAAAAGTCATGGAAGCAAAGGCTGGCACCCGTGCCAAAATCTCTATTGGAGCGAATGAGCATCTTAAGAAAGTCATTTGCGTAAAACCTTCCCAATTGTTTCACCTATGAACGCGTCTTAAATTTTTTTATCCAAGGTTGAGGGCGAACTGACAGCCAAATGATCGACTGCCAGCTCGCATCAGGTCTTGCGTCTAGTAAATATCCTTGCGGGTATTGTAGACGTTGAACTTGCCTGTTGGTGTGATCAGGCGTTTGTCTTTGATGACATGTTTGAGCTTCAAGGTTTTATCATCGACAACGACAATGGCGGATTCTTGCGATTTTCCATTCCAGACTGAGAACCAGACCTCATCACCTTTTTTGTTGTACTCACCCTGCACGACCCGGCGCACACCCTCGGTGATGCCTGACCAGTCGCCGATTGGCAGAACCTTGTATTTTGGTTCTTTTTGCGTAAGGTCTTTGATATTGAAAACGGCAACCGAAGAGGCCAATTCAGCATCGGGGTTGAGGGTGGTATCCACATAAAGATGCTTGGACTTGGGGTGCGATTTGACAAACAGTGCGCCGCCGCCTTGGCCTTCAAGAGTTTGAACAACCTTCCACGCATATTTCTTGTGCTTCTTTGGATCGGTACCAATCAGTGAGATCACATCATCTCCCAAATGGCTGGTAATCCACACAGGTCCATATTTGGGATGGATAATATTGGCGCCGCGCCCAGGATGCGGCTTGGTGCCTTTGGTATCAATCAAGGCAACGAGCTTGTCTTTCTTGGTGTCAATGACGGCCACTTTATTACGGGCATTGGCGGCAACAAGAAAATAACGACCAGTTGAATCCAGACCTCCATCATGCAAGAAACGTTCGGCTTCCAGATCAGTGATTTTCAAGTTTTTGATATCTGAATAATCAACCATCAACACATGACCAGTCTCTTTAACCGTGACCAGAAACTCTGGTTTGTAGTGAGACGCAAGGATCGAGGCAACACGAGGTTCAGGATGATATTCCTGCGTGTCATAGGTCATGCCGCGCGTGGATACGATCTTTATAGGCTCAAGCGTTTTGCCGTCCATGATGACAAATTGTGGGGGCCAATAGGCGCCAGCGATGGCGTATTTATCCTCATAGCCTTTGTATTTCGAGGTTTCCACAGAACGAGCTTCCGCACCGATCTTGATTTCAGCCACGGGGCCTGGCACCTTCATCCACAAATCGATCATGACGATCTTGGCATCACGGCCAATCA
>JAJRQA010000210.1 GCA_024280475.1 Alphaproteobacteria bacterium | reverse complement strand
TTATGTCATGGGATCCCATGCGACAGGTTGTGGCGGTTGGGCCAGTGGACCAGAAGATCTTTCACCACCAGAATATTTCTGGGGTTATAACCGCATGATGACTGTCCATGGTCTGTTTGGTGCTGGTGATGCTGTCGGTGGAACGCCTCATGCGTTTTCATCTGGATCATTTACCGAAGGTCGTCTTGCTGCCAAGGCTGCTTGCAAATATATCGATGATGGTAAAGGAGACGGTATCGTCGTCTCTGATGAGCAGATCAAAAATCGCGGCGAAGAGATCTTCCATCCAATGGAACATTACAAGCTCTATCGCAACGAAATCGTCGCTGGTGATGTTAACCCACACTATATCAATCCAAGGCAGGGTCTCGACCGTTTGCAAAAATGTATGGATGAATATTGTGGTGGCGTGACTGTCAATTACATGACCAACGACAAGCTACTCAGCATTGGTCTCAAAAAAATGAAGATCATGGAAGAAGACTTTGAAAGTCTGGCTGCCAAGGATGTTCATGAGTTGCTGCGTGTTTGGGAATTGAAGCATCGCTTCTTGACATCTGAAGCTGTTTTCCAGCATACGCTTTTCCGCAAGGAAACTCGTTGGCCTGGCTATTATTATCGTGGTGACCACATGAAGTTGGACGATGATAACTGGCATGTGCTAACCGTTTCTCGCCGTGATCCCAAAACTGGGGAATACACGATGGAAAAAGCGCCTTTGTATCATCTCGTCGGTGAAAAAGACGAAATGGAAGATAAAGGCCTTAAAGACATCAAGGCGAAAGAAGCCCAAAAATAGAGCATCACAAATAGACGTTTATGTAAGCGTCTGTTTGCACATTTGAGAAGATCAACATTCAATATGTTGATCGTCTTGATAACGTGAAAAATCCAGTCTTTTGCACCAGGGAGCGCCAATATTAACGCTCCTTGGTGTAACTGCAATAAAGAGTCTTAGATGAACATTATTGAAAAAACCGATGATGAGATATTAGAGATCGCCCATCCTCTTTGGAATGATCTTGTCAAGCAGTCAAACGCAGGAAAATACGGAGATTTCGTCAAGAATTTTTCGCGAGACCTGGCGCATGGCCTTGATCAGGTTGAGGTGGGTAAGCAGTTCGCAAAAAGTGAGCTCACGAGGAGCCTGTCAGAAGAGATGGACTATATCGGCCTTATTCGTCGCGGCCAGCATGTAACGGTTCTTTACCGGCAACGCAGCACGAAGAAAGAAGGCGAATGGCTTGGCAGGCTGGTTCTTGGCTATGAAGAAGATGACATCAAGATTTTCGGGGCTTCCATTTTCTAAACGCTCCTAAGCCGAGTATTCTCGACTTTGAAAGTCAATGAAATTAAGATGTCGGGATTGTTTTAAGCAGCATGTATCTTGCAGCGGCTATCCTGGCTAACATGAAAGAGGTGATTTATGGCTAAAGTAGATCCTAAAGCAAAAGTTCCTGAAGGCAAGACCCGGTTCCTGACAACCCGTCAGATGAAGCCAAATGAAAAGGGTTATGTTGGGTATGAGCATATCTGGGAACCCTTCCAGAAAGAACAAAAATACCAAACACCAAAAAAACCATAAGTAAGCTTGATATGATGCGGCCACGCGATCGTTTTGGTTCGTGTGGCCACAAAAATCCCGTCGAACCCGCCTCGATGGCACTAGTTGTGAATTTTGATATGAGTGATACGATACAAGACAACAAGTTTGTCGAGCTTACCTTCAAGGTGGTCGATCAAAAAACCGGGCATATACTCAGTGAGGTTGAATTTCCGCTGGGTTATGTGCACGGCCACAATGACGTCTTGTTGCCAGCCATCCTCACCGAGCTGGTAGGTAAATCGGTTGGCGATATCATCGATGTGCCGATTGATTGCAATAAGATCTATGGCCCCAGAGACGAGTCGCTGGTTTTCACCGATCACATTGAGAATGTTCCCAAGGAATTTCATGAAATCGGCGCCACGATTGTCACGCAAAACGAAAAGGGCGAGGCCAAGAATTTTATCGTCACAAGGATGGATGACAAGTCGCTAACGGTGGATGGCAATAACCCGCTTTGCGGCAGAGAAGCCGTTTTCACACTGGAAATATTGACGGTGCGTGAGCCAACCGACGAGGAATTCGAAGCGGGTGGCGCCATCATTGAACCGCCAGATATCAAAGGTGCCCACAAGGTACCTGTTCAATAAACTCCCACTTAAAATTTCTTAAACTTGTTCTGGCTCCCTTGGGGGGCCAGCTTCGTTTTGCCTAGAGCATTGTGAGTGAATGCAAAGTGCTTTGGTCAAACTTCAACCTCGTCGGCGAGGAAGCCACCGGACTGGCGGCTCCATAGCTGGGCGTAAAGACCTCCCGCTTTGATGAGTTCGTCATGGGTGCCCTGTTCGATAATCGCGCCCTGGTCCATGACGACAAGCCGGTCAAGGGAAGAGATGGTCGACAGGCGGTGGGCGATAGCAATGACGGTTTTTCCTTCCATCAGAGCGTAGAGATTTTCCTGAATGGCGGCCTCGACCTCGCTATCAAGCGCCGAAGTTGCTTCATCCAGCAATAAGATTGGCGCGTCTTTCAAGAACATGCGGGCAATGGCGATGCGTTGGCGTTGACCACCCGACAGCTTGACGCCGCGCTCGCCGACAAGCACGTCATACGCCTTGTTGCCCTTCTTGTCCTCAAGTGCAGAAATAAAATCATGAGCATTGGCGCGCTTGGCCGCTATGACCACTTGTTCGCGGGTTGTCTTGGCGAAGCCATAAGCGATGTTTTCGGCGATCGATCGGTGCAGCAAGGACGTATCTTGTGAAACCACGCCGATTTGCGCTCGCAAACGGTCCTGCTTCAGATTTGCAATGTCTTGATCATCGATGAGAATACGCCCCCCTTCCAGGTCGTAAAGGCGCAGTAATATATTCATCAGTGTTGTTTTGCCAGAACCAGAGCGCCCGACAATTCCGACCTTTTCCCCCGGCTTGATTTGCAAGGAAAGCTGTTCAATGACGCCGCTCTTCTTGCCGTAGTGAAATTTGATATTGTCAAAATGGATGCCGCCGCCGTGCACATCAAGTTCGCTCGCATCGGGGCGATCTTGAACATCTCGTGCTTGGGCAATGGTTGACATGCTATCGCGGGCGATGCCGATGTTTTCGAACAGGCCCCACATCTCCCACATGATCCAGTGAGACATGCCAAAAAACTTCAACACCAGCGTGGCGCTGACGGCAACCGCGCCAACGGTGCCGGCACCTGTTAGCCACAGCCACAGGGCAATCCAGCTCACAGAAAAAAGCAAAAGCGCATTGATGATCGAAAGACAAAGCTCCAGCACTGTGAGATAGCGCAAAATCTGATGATTGTTTTTGAGCATGATTTGCATGGCGTCGCGGGCATAAAGCTCTTCTTTGCCAGTGTGGGCGAACAGTTTGACGGTCATGATATTGGTATAGCTGTCGACGATGCGCCCGGTCAGTAGCGAGCGGCTATCGGCAAATTTTTTGGATTCAGATGAGAGCTTTGGCAGTAAAATACGCAGCATGATGACATAGCAAAAAAGCCAGACAAGAAATGGCAGCACCAGCCAAAGATTGAACGACCCCACAAGAATGATGGCACCAAGGAAATAGATGCTGACATAGACCAGCACATCCAGCAATTTGAGAACGATTTCGCGAATGGCGCCAGCAGATTGCATGACTTTGGTGGCGATGCGCCCGGCAAAATCATCTTGATAAAATGTGTAGCTTTGCCCCAGCAAATAGCGATGTCCAAGCCAGCGCGTGATCATTTGCGAATTGGCAAGAACGCTCTGGCGGACAATCAGCGAGTGGATAAACGAAAATGTGGGCACAGCGACAAGAATGATTGCCGCCATGGTAACGAGTTTACCCTGTTCAAGGGCTAGAAAGGTCGTCTTGTCGGCGCTAGAGAGCCAGTCGATGAGATTGCCAAGAAATCCATAAAGAATGACTTCAAGGATAGATATGATTGCCGACAGGGTCGAGATGACCGCGAAAAATGGCCAGATATCTTTGGTATAGTGCCAGCAATAAGCGGCCAGCGTATCTGGCGGTTGACCAGAGGGCTCATTGGGGAAGGGGTCTATGAGTTTTTCAAAAAACGAGAACATCTGCTTTTATACAGGCAAGGCGGCGACAGCACAAACACAACCATTGCCATAACCACATAGTCGCTGATTACTGGAGATGGATGTCGCGGGGCAATCACCCATCCGTTTTTTCAAAATATGCAAGCAGCCTGTCTGACAATATCGCTCTTTTGTCCCGGTCCAGTTCCGCGGTATTCCAGGTCTCTTCGATCCCGTCATTTTGCCAGCGCGGCCTAACATGCAGATGAAAGTGAAACACTTCTTGTCCGGCATCATGCCCATTTGACTGAATGAGGTTGAGACCGGTACAGCCGGTTGTCTCGCGGACCGCTTTGGCCATTCTCAGGGCTTCCACCATGATTTGCGAGGCAATCTCTGGCTCCAATCCATAGATATTCTCAATATGTTGTTTGGGGATAATCAGCGGATGCCCTTCCAAAGACAAGATGGTGATAATATCGTCGGTCTCATTGATGATGAAATCAGCAATCTCGCCCTTGATTATCTTACAAAAAATACAATTATCCATAGCTGTTCCACTCTATTGTCTTGTGACGCTAAAACGCGCGAAGGGATCTTGTAGCGACATTCCCAATCTTCATCCAGATAATTCCAGCTTGAGCTGCCATCGATTGCCATTTAATGGCTGTTGGCAAAAAAGAAATTTGCTAGATGGCCCCGATGACATGATCTGGATTGTTCTCATCCCGGCAAATATCTATCAAGATTGCGCCCATACGGGGCTCAATTTATGATCTGAAATCCCCCGAATTTGTGTATAAGAAGGTGATTGAACTGCCGATATTGCGGCTGGGCATCATTTGACGAAGGATCGTTTGGACAATGACAAGTCGCGAAAGCATGCCATTTGATATTGTGATTGTTGGTGCGGGGCCGGCGGGGCTGTCTGGCGCCATCCAGTTGAAGCAACTGGCTTTGCAAGAGGAGCGTGAAGTTTCAGTTTGTGTGGTCGAAAAGGGCGCGCAGGTGGGGGCACATATCTTGTCTGGCGCTGTCCTTGAAACACGCGCCCTTGATGAACTTCTACCCGATTGGCGCCAACAAAACGCACCGCTCAAGACGAAGGTTCGCAAAGACAAATTCTGGCTTTTGTCGAAATCACGAGCGCTGCCTCTGCCGATAGCGGCATCGATGAAAAATGAAGGCAACTATATCATCAGCCTTGGAGCGTTTTGTCGCTGGCTGGCTGTTCAAGCGCAAGCGCTGGGCGTGGAGATCTATCCAGGTTTTGCTGCAGCCTCGATTGTCTATCATGAGAATGGTGCGGTCAAAGGCATCGCCACGGGTGATATGGGGCGTTTGCGCGATGGCAGCGAAGGTGCCAATTTTCAGCCTGGTATGGAGCTGCATGCCAGTTATACTTTTTTTGCAGAAGGTTGTCGCGGCCATCTTGGCAAGCAATTGATGGAAAAATTTGGCCTGCGCGCCAATTGCGATCCGCAAACCTATGGCATCGGTATCAAGGAACTATGGGAAATCAAACCAGAAAATCACAAACTGGGAGAGGTTCTGCATACGGTTGGCTGGCCGTTGACCTCAGATACCTATGGCGGCTCCTTTCTTTATCATCAAGAAGATAATCAGCTGTCGCTGGGCTTGATCGTTGGCCTGGATTATGCCAATCCGCATTTATCGCCCTATGATGAGCTGCAACGCTTCAAGTCTCACCCGAGGATCAAACCGATTTTGAAAGGGGGTCGGCGCATCACATATGGCGCGCGGGCCTTGAACGAGGGCGGATTGCAGTCCATTCCCAAGCTGAGCTTTCCCGGCGGCTGCCTGATCGGCTGTGAAGCTGGCTTCTTGAATGTGGCAAAGATCAAAGGCACTCATACCGCCATGAAGTCTGGTATGCTGGCGGCGCATGCGGCCTTTGCAGCAATCACTTGCGATAAACCTCCGCTTGAGCTGGATTTGCAGCAAAGGATAAAGGGCTCATGGATCTGGGATGAGCTGACAAAAGCGCGCAATATTCGCCCCGGCTTTGCCAAAGGGGGCCTGTGGGGCGGTCTCGCACATGCGGCGCTTGATACTTATATTTTGCGCGGCCGCGCACCGTGGACGTTGCGTCACCATAGCGACCATGAGACGCTGAAACCAGCAGCTGACATGCCGGAAATTCACTATCCCAAAGCAGATGGCGTGATCAGCTTTGACAAGGCAACCAATTTGTCTTTTGCGGCGGTCAGCCATGAGGAGGATCAGCCCTGCCATTTGCAGATTAAAGACGAGCAGGTGCCGCTCACTGATAATCTGGCGCGCTATGATGGCCCTGAAGTGCGCTATTGCCCGGCTGGCGTTTATGAATATGTTGAGATTGATCAAACGGCTGATAAAAAACTACTGATCCATGCGCAAAACTGTCTTCATTGCAAATGCTGTGACATCAAGGATCCAGGGCAAAACATCAATTGGGTCACCCCAAATGGCGGTGAAGGGCCTAATTATCCCAATATGTAATTCCTCGTCGCTTTAGCTATCTGTGCGACCAAAATCATCTTCATAGCGCTCGATATCATCTTCACCAAGATAAGAACCTGATTGCACTTCGATCAGCATGGCAGGCAGTTTGCCCGGATTGCCAAGGCGATGAAGGGTGCCGATGGGGATATAGGTGCTTTCATTTTCTGACAATAACGAGACCTTGTCGCCGACCCGTACTTCGGCAGTGCCTGAGACCACTACCCAATGTTCGGCGCGATGATAATGGCTTTGCAAGGAAAGCTGAGCGCCGGGATTGACCATCAGCGCCTTGACCTGGAAGCGCTTGCCCGCGCTCAATTGCTCAAACCAACCCCACGGGCGATAGACGCGCCGATGTTCCACGGCTTCGGAGCGCCCCGAGGCTTGCAGCTTGTCGACGATGGCCTTGACGTCTTGAGCATTATCCTTGTTGGCCAGCAAGATCGCATCCTTGGTAGCAATGGCCAGCACATTGTCGAGCCCAACCAGAGACAGGCAGGTGCCGTGGGCACTCTGGATAAAACTGTTTTTAGTATTGTGAACAACCACGTCGCCCTTGATGACATTGCCATTTTCGTCTTTATCCAAGACATCCCAGATGGCCGACCAGGCACCAAGATCGCTCCAGTCCGTTTCAAGTGGTATGCATTTAATACCACTGGCTTTTTCCATGATGGCATAGTCAAGAGAAATGCTTTCGCATTGGGCGTATGACTGTTCATCAAGGCGCAAGAAATCAAGATCGCTTTGCGCTTTTTCAAGGGCGCTTTGGCAATGGGCGAGGATCTGCGGGGCATGGGTGGCGAAGGCCTCGATCATTGATCCAGCGCGATACATGAAGATGCCAGCGTTCCAGAAAAAATTACCGGCTGACAGATATTCTTTTGCTAAGGCACGTTCTGGTTTTTCGACAAAGCGCTCCACATCGAGCGCGGTTTTCGCATCGCCGCTGGTTTCGATATAGCCATATCCGGTTTCGGGAGCCGTTGGCTTGATGCCAAAGGTCACGAGATGACCCTGGCTGGCATCATCTATGCCGGACAAAATTGTTTCCTGAAATTTTTCGACGTCCTTGATGACGTGATCGGATGGTAGCAGCAAGATAAGGGCATCTTCATCGGCTTGCGCGCTACGAAGGGCGGCGATCAGCGCGGCGGGGGCAGTGTTGCGACCGACGGGCTCAAGAATAATATCTTTGGGTTTGGCACCCACCAGCTGCATCTGCTCGGCAATGATAAAGCGGTGGTCATTATTGGCCAGCACCGATGGATCGCTAAAATGCGGGCCGCACAGGCGTTTGGCTGTTTGCTGCAGCAAGCTGTCTTCCCCAACAAGTTTCAAAAACTGCTTGGGGTAGGATTTGCGTGACAATGGCCACAGGCGCGTGCCCGACCCCCCAGACAAAATATAGGGGTGAATGGATTGTTTATTTTCAGAACTCATAGAATTTCCGTCCGGTTTAGCCTGCTTTAAATTATAGCGCCCAAAAACTAATGGAGCGACAACTGGTGGTTAAGATTGTCAGTGATCTTAACAAATTACTAATTGGATTGCAGTTGCGCTTTTATAGCAGTTTGAACGTTTTGTCTTTGCAGCATCATATGCCGGTGATCCCTGATTTTTGGCACCATGTCGGGATCGACGCTATCGGCCTCCAGCCATTGCGCAAAAGTGAACAAGTAAGGGTCGCAAATCGTATAGTGTTCGCCCCATACATAGGGTCCTTTGAACATGGACTTTTCGACGAGCAGGAAGCTTTCCAACACAACTTGCGGCATTTTGCGGTGTAACTCCGCCTTTGCCTGTGGATCATCAGCCCAGCGTTCGGCGCGTTTGCCGTGGGCATGGGCGACATGCAGGGTCGAGGCCAGATAGGCGTTAAACTCCTGCACTTTGGCAAATTTATAAGGGTCATCGAGAGGTGCAAGATTGGCTCTAGGATGGGTCTGGGCGATATAGGAGAGGATGGCGGGGCTTTCGCTCAACAGTCCCTGGTCGCACAATAACGCCGGCACCCGGCCTTTTGGATTGATCGCCAGGAATTCGCTTTTGGTCTGCTCTTGCTGGGAAAAATCCAGTTTTTGTGTTTCATAGTTGGCTCCCGCATCTATGAGAGCGATATGAGCGGCCAGGGCACAGGTATGGGGAGCGTAATAGAGTTTCATCATTTTAGTGTTTATCCTCTGGCTGCAAATTCCTAAAAACCTATAGGGACGCAGAATTTTGCCTATAAATCGGTTGTTTGTGAGATGTAGCTCAACTATCGTGCAAGGGGAAGGTTGCAAAAGGAGTTTTATGCCTTGGCCGAGAATATCAACTCCAACAATGCCCCGCAAGTCGGGTTATATGTCACTTGCCTTGTGGATCTGTTTCGCCCGGTCGTCGGGTTTGCTTCAATGAAGCTGCTGCAAGAAGCGGGCTGTGAAGTTTTGGTGCCGCTGGCCCAAACCTGTTGCGGTCAACCGGCCTATAATTCCGGTGACCGCGCCGCCGCACAAGCGCTCGCTATCGAGGTCATCAAGAATTTTGAAGGCTTTGATTATGTCGTGGCCCCGTCCGGGTCCTGCGCCGGTATGCTGAAAACCCATTATCCCGAACTACTAAAGGACACCGATCACGGCGAGCGGGCACTCGCATTTGCCGATAAGGTTTTTGAGCTTACAAGCTTTTTAGTTGATAAATGCGGCTTGCAAAGCGTTGATCGCGGTTTTGCCGGACGCATTACCTATCATGATGGGTGCGCTGGATTACGTGAGTTGCACGTCAAACAACAACCACGGCGCTTGCTGAACTCTTTGCGCGACCTTGAGCTGTGCGAGATGTCACAAGGGGAGGCGTGTTGCGGATTTGGTGGTACATTCTGCGTTAAATATCCCGAAATTTCTGACGCCATGGTCAGCAAGAAATGCGCCAATATAGAGGCTACAAATGCGTCAATGTTACTGGGCGGTGATATGGGCTGCTTGATGAATATGGCGGGGAAACTATCTCGTGATGGCAGCGCGATCGAGGTTCGTCATGTAGCAGAGATATTGGCTGGCATGGCGGATGAGCCGCCAATCGCAGGATCGAAGGGGCCAAAACAGCGGGTGCCAAAATGAAATCCACCGCTCGTTCTTTTAAACAAAATGCTCATGAGGCGCTCAAAAACCAGCGCTTGCAAAAATCCCTGAAAGTCATGGGGCGTGGATTTGTTGAAAAACGAGCCAAGGCGCGGGCGGCATTGCCGGAATTTGATGAACTTTGCAAGCAGGGGCAAGCGATAAAAACCCATACGCTGGAGCATCTTGACCTTTATCTGGAAGTCTATGAAAAGCAGCTTACCGCCAGCGGTGGGCATTTGCATCTGGCACAAACAGCCGCAGATGCCTGTGAACAGATTTTGCAGATCTGCCGCGATAAAAATGCCCGATTGATTACCAAGGGCAAGAGCATGGTGGCTGAAGAAATCGGCCTTAATGAGCATCTTGGAAAAGCGGGTTTGCGGGTGGTTGAAACCGACCTTGGCGAATATATCATCCAGTTGCGCAAGGAACCTCCCAGCCATATTGTAGCGCCAGCCGTGCATGTCGGGGCCGATCAGGTCGAAGCAGATTTTCGCCGGGTGCACAAAGACCTGCCAGCGTCACGCGACCTTAGCGATCCAGCCGCGCTTGTGTTTGAAGCGCGTAACATGTTGCGTAATGAATTTATCAACGCTGATATCGGTATTACGGGGGCCAATTTTCTGATCGCTCAGACCGGCTCTTCTGTGATCGTCACCAATGAGGGCAATGGCGATCTGACGCAATCGCTGGCCCCCGTTCATATCGTTATCACCAGTATCGACAAGCTGGTGCCGACATTGAATGATGCGAGCACGCTTGTGCGTGTGCTGGCCCGCTCTGCAACGGGGCAATCGATCACCACTTACACCACGTTTTCGACGGGACCGCGACGACAACAAGACCCTGATGGCCCCCAAGAATATCATGTGGTGCTGCTTGATAATGGTCGCACCAAACAGTTGGCCGGCGAGTTTGCAGAGGCTTTGCGCTGCATCCGCTGCGGGGCCTGCATGAACCATTGTCCGGTCTATCAATCAATCGGCGGGCATGCCTATGGCTGGGTCTATCCAGGGCCCATCGGGGCGGTCTTGAACCCTGCGTTTCTGGGTCTTGCCGAAGCGGCGGATCTACCGAATGCTTCGAGCCTTTGCGGGCGCTGCGAGGAGGTTTGTCCCATGGGGATAAAGCTGCCGGATCTGATGCGCAAATGGCGCGAAAAGCATCATCAAGAAGGGGGACCTCCCGTTTTGGTGCGAAGCTCCCTGACCGCCTGGGCTTTTGTTGCCAAAAGACCAAGGCTCTATCAATTTCTCACCGGCATGATGATGCCCATACTTGGCAAGCTAGCGGGCGCCAAGCGTAAATTTGGCTGGTTACCATTGGCGAGCGGCTGGACGAACAGCCGTGATCTGCCAGCCCCCAGCGGCAAAACCTTCATGTCTTTGTTGAAAAAACATCAAAGGGAGGGGCGCTTGTGAACCGCTTTGTTGAAAATATTCGCAGCGCCCTTGGTGTGACCGCCAGCGATCCAGAGCGCCTTGAGCTTGTGCGCAAACATCTCGACGATCATATGCGTAATCTGATCCCGGAGCGGGCGTTGCGCTCCCATCATGAGCTGGTTGATCAGTTTATCAAAACGCTCGAAAGCGTCGAGGCAACAGTTGCTCACCTACCAGAATTGGCAGACGTCGCCAGCGAAGTGGCTCGCTATCAGATAGTCAATGACCTTGCTCATGAGCTTAAATGCGGCGAGGATAAACTGATCGGCGACATTGACTGGAGTGAGCAATCCGATCTTAAAATATTATCGGGCCCGGCAACTGGCGAGGATGCCCTGTCCTTGACGCGGGCCTTTGCAGGTGCCTCTGAAACCGGTACCTTGTTTGTCGCCTCTGGGCCGCAAAACCCGGTCACCCTGAGTTTTCTTCCAGAGACCAATATCGTGCTGATCCGCGCGCGCGATATTGTCGGTTCTTATGAAGACGCCTGGTTGAAATTACCCTGGGGAACACGCGGCCCGCAAATGCCCCGTACCGTCAATCTCATTTCAGGACCGTCCCGCACCGCCGATATCGAACAAACCCTCATCACTGGTGCCCACGGCCCACGGCGCCTGCATGTGATTGTGGTGGGTTAAATGTCCTGCGCGGACAGGCCGCTTGCGCACCGGGCGGAAAAGGGCGAGCCCCTTTCAACCCCATATTGTTAAATTGGGTGCAGGGACTAGTCCCTGCTGCCAGCTGCACAAGCTGCCTGTCCGGCGAGGACATTCACGCCTCGATTTTGAGATGCTTTGCCAGATGCAGCCAGGTATCGGTCACCGTATCTGGATTAAGGGACAGGCTTGAAATATCAAGGTCGGCGAGCCATTCGGCAAGGTCGGGATAGTCCGAGGGACCTTGTCCGCAGATGCCGACATATTTGCCCTGTTTCTGGCAAGCCTCTATCGCCATCACCATCAGAGCCTTGACGGCCCCATTGCGTTCATCAAAGCTACTGGCCACCAGCGCACTGTCGCGATCCAGTCCCAGCGTTAACTGCGTCAAATCATTGGAGCCAATGGAAAATCCATCGAAATATTCGAGGAACTCGTTGGCCAGCAAAGCGTTTGAGGGGATCTCGCACATCATAATGACGCGCAAGCCATTTTCACCGCGCTTCAAACCATTTGCGGCCAACAGATCGACGACTTTCCTGGCCTCATCAAGCGTGCGCACAAAAGGGATCATGATTTCAAGATTAGTCAGCCCCATCTCGTTTCGTACCCGTTTGACGGCCCGGCATTCCAACTCGAAACAGGGGCGAAAGCTGTCCGCGATATAGCGTGAGGCACCGCGAAAACCGATCATGGGATTTTCTTCATCGGGTTCAAACCCCTTGCCGCCCAGTAGATTGGCATATTCGTTGGATTTGAAATCCGACAGGCGCACAATCACCGGTTTGCCGGCAAAAGCGGCGGCTAGCGTCGAGATACCCTCTATGAGCTTTTCGACATAAAAGGAAACCGGTCCATCATAACCAGCGATTTTTGCATCGATCTGGCGTTTCAGCTCTTCGTCTTGTTGGTCATATTCCAGCAAGGCGCGTGGATGCACGCCGATTGTATTGCTCACCATGAACTCAAGGCGGGCCAGACCAATGCCTTCATTGGGCATCTGTGAAAAGGTGAAGGCGCGGCTTGGATTGCCCACATTCATCATGATTTTAACGGGAAGTTTAGGCATCTCGCCCGCATCAGCGTGGAGGATTTCAAAGTCGAGTTTGCCGGTATAAACGCGCCCTTCCTCGCCTTGCGCACAAGAAACGGTTGCCTCAATGCCATCCAAAATGGTGCTGGTGGCGTCCCCGCAGCCAACGATTGCGGGTACGCCGAGTTCTCTGGCGATGATCGCCGCGTGACAGGTGCGCCCGCCGCGATTGGTGACAATACCGCCGGCGCGTTTCATGATGGGCTCCCAATCAGGGTCGGTCATATCGGTGACCAGAATATCGCCCGGCTTAACCTTGTCCATCTCTTCAAGATTTTTGAGCACGCGCACGGTTCCAGCCCCGATGCGCTGTCCAATGGCGCGACCAGTGGCGAGCACATCGCTGGCACCCTTGAGCTTATAGGTAACACTGACCGCACTATCAGTACGGCTTTCCACGGTTTCGGGACGCGCCTGCACGATATAAAGCTTTTGATCGGTGCCATCCAGCACCCATTCAATATCCATGGGGCGGCCATAATGCTCTTCGATCAACACGGCGTAGCGGGCCAGCTCTTCAACATGTTCATTGCTTAGAGAAAAACGCTGGCGCTCCTCTATTGGCACGTCAATGGTCAGCACCTTGTCGCCGCTGTCCTTCTCAGCATAGATCATTTTAATGGCTTTTTCGCCCAGTACCCGTTTGAGGATGGCGGGGCGACCCGCTTGCAGGTTGGGTTTGAACACATAGAACTCGTCCGGATTGACGGCCCCTTGCACGACGGTTTCGCCCAGCCCGTAAGCTGCGGTTATAAACACGGCTTCGCGAAAGCCTGATTCCGTATCAAGCGTAAACATGACACCCGAGCTGCCCAAATCACTGCGCACCATATGCTGCACGCCCGCTGACAGGGCAACCAGCTTGTGATCAAAACCCTTGTGAACGCGGTAGGCGATAGCCCGGTCATTATAGAGCGAGGCAAAGACTTCATGCACGGCAAGGCGCACATCCTGGAGGCCGACCACATTGAGATAGCTTTCTTGTTGCCCGGCGAACGAGGCATCGGGCAAATCTTCCGCGGTTGCCGATGAGCGAACGGCCACCGAGCTGTCAGTGCCGCCCAGCTCATGAAGGTGTTTGTAGGCGCTGGCCAATTCTTGCTCGAATGCTTGCGGGAAGCTGGCCCCAAGGATCATTGCGCGGATCGCAGCGCCCGCTTTTTGCAGGGCTTTTATATCGTCAACATCGAGCTCGTCGAGTTCACGATCAATTTTTGCGGCCAGATCATTGTGGGTGATAAATTCGCGATAGGCGTCCGCCGTGGTGGCGAACCCAAACGGCACACGCACCCCCTTGCTTTTGAGGCCGCCGACCATTTCTCCCAGCGAGGCATTTTTGCCCCCCACCAGCGGAACATCGTCCATGCCCAGCTTGTCGAACCAGATTATGTGCTTGATCATCCATTAGCTCCCGCGAGGTAAGGTTATTTGCTGGCAAGCTAACAAATCTGGAGTGCATCGTCATTTAAAAAAAACACGGATGTTCAATAGCAAAAAGTGGGTCGAAAGAAAGGGATAGCAGATCGCGCAAAGAGGCCTAATGAGTGGCGGTTCGTGCAGCCTGCCTCAACAGTCGTACCACATATGGTTTGATGTTTTTAACCATCACAGCGACCCCTTTTTTATTGGGATGCAAGCCATCTGACAGTAAGTAGCGTTTTTGCAGGGCGACGCCTTTTAGAAAAAACGGGTAAAGAGCGACGCGGTATTTTTTGGCAAGAGCTGGATAGATCGCACCAAACGCCTTGACATATGGAACGCCAAGATTGCGCGGTGCTTCCATACCGGCCAACAGGACTTTAATTCTGCGCTTTCGTAGTTTGCCGATCAATTTATCGAGGTTTTTATAGGTTTGCTTTGGGTCGACCCCGCGCAAGGCATCATTGGCACCCAATTCAACGATGACGGCATGGGTCCCTTTGGGAACAGACCATGAGAGGCGCGCCAATCCTCCAGCCGTTGTGTCTCCAGAGACCCCGGCATTGATGACCTTGACCTGATAGCCATCCTTGCTCAGCCGCCATTGCAACTGTTCGGGAAATCCCGATCCCTGGGGCAATTGATAGCCAGCCGTCAGACTATCCCCTAGCACCACAAGTTTCACCGTCGCCGCAAGGCTGGCGGAAGCGCTCGATAGGCACAATAATGCCGAAATGGAAAGGGCAAATATTTGGGAACGTCGATTAAAGAGACTTAAAATGGACATGCTATGACCTATATAGGGGCGAGGGGC
>JAJRQA010000209.1 GCA_024280475.1 Alphaproteobacteria bacterium | reverse complement strand
TGGCAGCACCGCTCGCACCGATATAAAATACGCCATTTGGCTTGAGATAGAAATTACCGCCGCCACGATGGCGATCAATCGGCCGCAACACCCGGCCCTCTTCCACATGCAAACCAAGAGGGCGGCGCTGCTTGTCATATATACCAGCATTCATTAAGGCCAGAACCGTTTTACCCTGCCCCCTCAAAGCGCCTTGCACGGCGCTCAAGGAGCGATAGGGCTGATCAGCTCCATCCTTCCAATGCAGACTTATGCGATGCTTTGAGGGATCGACAACAAAACTCTGGAAATCTTGAGCAACAACCGCTTGCCCCCGGGCTGCGACTGATGGCAGTCCAGGCACCGCGGCCATTGCAATCATCATCAGCCTCCAGACGCGCCACATAAGCTTGCCTCCTCCAAATCAGGGCGATCCTAGCTTCGCGCCGCCTCGCAAAGGACTTGCATGGCAGCATCGACGCCGCCTTTTTCATGTGCAATGCCCGCCAGCCCCAGACCCATTTCAACGCCCGTCAGAGCGCCCATCAAGGTCAGGTCATTTTGATACCCCAGATGACCTATACGAAAAACCTGACCGGCGATTTTGCCAAGGCCGGCCGCCAGCGACATATCAAATTTTTCGAGCACCAAAGCACGAAAAGCGTCCGCATCGACGCCATCGGGCACGCGAATGGCCGTTACGGCATTGGAATGTTCGCCCTCATTGATCGACTGGTTCTCCAGACCCCAAGCGCTCACAGCGGCGCGAGTGGCCTTTGCCAACCTTGCGTGACGATCAAAGACATTTTCCAACCCTTCTTCAAGCAACATATCGACCGCTTCACGCAAGCCATAAAACATGGTGACCGGGGGCGTATAGGGATAAAGACCATTGCCAGCCGCTTCTATTGCCGGTGCCCAATCAAAATACCCACGCGGCAAAGTGGCACTCTCTCGCGCAGCAAGCGCTTTGGAAGAGGCGACGCTAAACGACAGGCCCGGTGGCAGCATAAAGCCTTTTTGCGAGCCGCAAATAGTCACATCAACGCCCCACACATCGTGGCGATAATCTGTGGCAGCCAGTGACGAAATGGTATCGACGAACAGCATGGCATCATGGTCGGCTTCATCAATGGCGGCGCGCACGGCAGGGATATCGGAGGTCACGCCGGTAGAGGTTTCATTATGAGTGGCAAGCACCGCTTTAATGCGCCCATCAGTGTCCTCTTTAAGGGCTTGCGTAATCTTGCTCGCATCAATACCAGAGCGCCAGTCGCCAGAGATCTCGATGACCTTAAGGCCCATGGCGTGAGCATTCTTGGTCCACAGCACCGAAAACATGCCGACCTCTGGAATAAGTACTGTATCGCCGGGACTCATCGTATTACAAAAAGCGGCTTGCCAGGCACCGGTGCCACTGGATGGAAAAATCATCACCTCACTATCGGTACGAAAAAGTTTTTTGAGATCTTGCGATATACCAGCTGCCATCGAAGCAAATGTCGGCCCGCGATGATCGATCAGCGGCATACTCATGGCTTTCAGCACCCGGTCAGGAACAACAGTTGGTCCTGGAACCTGCAAAAAATAACGCCCGGTGGCTGGTGTCGGCATAATGGAATTTTCCTTGAGTGTTAAAAAATGAAGTGCCGAATTCCTTACCATTTCGCTCAGGGTTTGCCAACACGCCAGCCAACAAAAAAAAGACCGATCTCAAAAAGATCGGTCTTTAATATTGAGGTAAGCAACGCTAACCACAAAACTTGTGGCAGTCTGACTATCCGACCGAAAAGTCGCGGCGTGCAACCTTGATACCAATGATATAGCCAGCCAGCACATCAATGAACGAGATCATCATCAAGATGAAAAACAGTGAAGTCGCAGCTGATGGAACTGTCAGAAAGAACACCAGAAACAGAATGAAAACGACAGTTGAAACGGCCATTTCAGCGATTGCTGCGCCCCCAATACTGGTGGATTTTATCAGTTCGAAAAACAGGAAGATCAGCGCTGTGCCAATGAACAGATGTTCCAGGGTAAAGTCCCAGGTACCGCCAGATGGCAATGTCAAGGAAAACAAAGAACTCGTCAATGTTTCTAAAAGCGGACCGTCGCCAGCGAACATGGCAACAGCAAAATAGGCGATCAATACCAATAGCATCAAAGGTATCATTCGTATTATGCGCACAAACAAACTCGACGGAGGCCTCGCATGTACGTTCATTCCTGGCATCACCATTTTATCTCTCCTCGATCCCGATTTATCACCAAATTACATTTTCGAACAAAAACTGAAATATTTGCTCTCCATCAATTCCAATCATAACGATCAGATGGCGGATTCATAGCCATAAAATCATGACAGATTAACGGCAGAGCAATATTTTGTGCGCAATCTAGTCTTCGGTGCCGTCTTTTGGCGTCAAAACCTGGCGTCCATTATATTCACCCGTTGTCAGGTTAATATGATGGGGACGGTGCAATTCGCCCGATTTTTTGTCTTCCACATAGACAGGCGCTTTGAGCGCGTCTGTGGAACGACGAAAGCCCCGCTTCATGCGGGTGATCTTACTTTTTGGGACAGCCATTTTCAGGTAACTCCATATATCCATAGCCAAAGCCTCCCTGAGATAGCCAACTCAGACAGGGCATTTGCGCTGTTTTGCGGGCTAT
>JAJRQA010000208.1 GCA_024280475.1 Alphaproteobacteria bacterium | reverse complement strand
TGAGTTTCAAGCCGAAGTAGCGCGGCTACTGGAGCTGATGGTGCATTCGGTCTATTCCGAGCGCGAAGTGTTTTTACGCGAGCTGATCAGTAATAGTGCGGATGCCCTCGACAAGTTACGCTATGAAGCGCTCACCGATGAAACCTTGATGCCAGATGATCTTGAACTGGCGATCACGCTTGTCGCCGACAAGGGCGCCAAGACGCTCACCCTCATCGACAATGGGATTGGCATGAGCAAGGCTGAACTGGTGGAAAACCTTGGCACCATCGCCCGTTCGGGCACCAAGGCATTCATTGATCAAATCAAGCAAGGGGATGACAGCAATAAGGCAGGCCCCGACCTCATCGGCCAGTTTGGCGTTGGATTTTACTCTGCTTTTATGGTGGCTGACCGCGTTGAGGTGATCTCAAAGCGGGCTGGATCAGATGAGAGTTTTCAATGGACCTCTGATGGCAAGGGTGCGTTTGACATCACGCCCCTTGAAGGGGAACAGGCTTTTGGCACCCGTATCACTCTTCACATGAAGGACGATGCTCTGGAGTTTCTTGAAGAAAGCGATATTCGGCGCATCGTGCATACCTATTCAGACCACATATCGTTCCCTATCTTCCTCAAGGGTGAAGAAAAAGCTTCCGAGCCTGAAGACAAGGCAGATGATGACAAGACAAGCGACGAGAAGACTGGCGTCGAGAAGGCCAGCGACCCCGAGGAGGCGTTGCAACAGCTCAACGCCGCCAATGCTCTGTGGACCCGCCCCAAAAATGATATCACCCCGGAGCAGTACAAGGAATTTTATCACCACACGGCCAGCGCCTTTGATGATCCGGCTTTGACCATCCATTATACCGCCGAGGGCCGCCAGCTCTATACCAGTCTGCTATTCGTTCCCTCCATGCCACCTTTTGATCTCTATGACGCGCAGCGCAGCGCCCATATCAAGCTGTTTGTGAAACGCATTTTCATCACCGATGATGCCGAAATCCTGCCCCCCTATCTGCGCTTTGTGCGCGGTATCGTCGATAGCGAAGACATCCCTCTCAACCTGTCGCGCGAAATGCTGCAAAACAATCCGCTGCTCACGTCCATCCGCAAAGCGGTGACCAACAAAGTATTGTCGGAGCTGACCAAGCTGGCCGACAAAGAGACTGATAAATATTTGCAGGTCTGGGAGCATTTTGGCGCCGTCATGAAAGAAGGTCTTTATGAGTACGTTGAGCGCCGCGATACGCTTTATAAGCTGGTGCGCTTCAAATCGACCCTCAACGAACTGGATACCAAGGTTGAGAGCGATGAAGCCGACAATCCTCGCTGGCGCTCCCTTGATGACTATGTCAAAGACATGCCCGAAGGCCAAAGTGCCATCTATTATCTGGCAGGCGACAATATGGAACAGTTGAAAGCCAGCCCGCAGCTCGAGGGCTATCTGGCCCGTGGTCTCGAAGTGCTACTGCTTGCAGACCCCGTCGATAGTTTCTGGGTGTCTACCGCAGTTGGATTTGAGGGTAAGCCCTTCACCTCGATTACCCAGGGCAATGCAGCCCTTGACGATATGCCGGTCAAGGATGGAGATGAACCAGAAAAAGCTGATGATACCGACAATGATGCCCTGCTTGAGCGCTTGAAGACGGCCCTCAAAGAAGAGGTCGCCGATATCCAGACATCAGCGCGCCTGGTCGCCAGTCCCGCCTGTCTCATAGCTTCTGCCCAGGCTCCCGACCGTCAGCTGGAAAAAATGCTGGCCCAGCAAGGCAACGCCATGCCTGGCGTCAAACCGATCCTTGAAATCAATGCCTCCCATGCAATGGCTAAAGCTTTAAACAGTGCCATAATCGACAAGAAGGACGAGCGCTTCAACGACCTTGCCTTTTTGCTGCTTGATGAGGCCCGTATTCTGGAAGGCAACGCCCCCAAAGATCCGGCCAAATTTACGGAGCGTTTAAACAGGCTTTTGCTGGAACAATAGATCGGAACAAGTGAGATGCGATTTTTGATCAAAGGATTTTTTATAATCGCTCTGCTTCTGATGGCCTCCACTATTGTCGTGCAGTACTTGCCCGGCGGTCAGTCTTTTCTTGATCGCGTCGAGCGCAAGACCCGCATGGGATTGCATCAGATATTTTACCGCTGGAACAAACCCCTGCCCTCGACCCCGAAACTGCAACGGTTAAAAGCCCGTTTGAGCGAAAAGGGCTTGAAGCTTGGCGCGCCGATCTTCATGCGGATTTTCAAAGAAGAAGCCAAGCTGGAAATCTGGATCAAGAACGGTGCGCGCTTCAAACGATTTGCCACATACCCCATATGTTATTTTTCGGGACGCCTTGGCCCCAAGCAAAAACAAGGGGATCGACAGGCCCCCGAAGGTTTTTACACGGTTAGCAAAGGTCAGCTCAATCCCAATTCGCGCTGGCATCGCTCTTTTAATCTTGGTTACCCCAATCTATTTGACCGCGGCCACAAGCGAACAGGCGATTATCTGATGGTGCATGGTGGCTGCTCGTCAATCGGTTGCTACGCCATGACCAATAAGGTCATCGATGAAATCTGGACCATTGTCACGCAGGCGCTCAATCGAAGCCAACGGCGATTTTGGGTGCATGTCTATCCATTTCGCATGAGCGAGGGCAATATACGGCGCTATCGCAAAAACAAATGGATTTCGTTCTGGAAAGACCTGCAAAAAGGTTATGCCTTGTTTGAAGAGACCAAAGTACCGCCGCTCGTGACCGTATGCAAAGGTCGCTATCAGACAAGGCCAGGGCGCGAGGGCTCAAATGCCCAAAGTGCCCTTCGCAAACGATGTGTGCGAGAAGCACGGCTTTAGGTGATTTATAACGCTGTAAACCAACACCAGCGTTATCACACCGTTCACCAGGATGACGTCTCATCGGGCGAGGTCAATAATCACTTCCTCCACCCCAGAATGTTCCAATTCCTTGCGATCTGCACCTGCTCGCCAAGCATTAGCCACAATTAATCCCGACATTACGAGTGGGGGGTACTGCAATTCTTTATTCTATGAAAGATCAGACCCATGATGCATCGACATCTCGCGATTTCCAAACATATGAAACTCCTGGCGCTTGTTTTTTTGGCCGCTTTTGTCATGAGTTTTTCGCTGAACAAGGCGTTTGCAGCCGCCGTTACTTTGAAAACTGGCATGGCGCAAAAATTCATGACCATTGGCAAAGGGGCCAACAGGACCGCCTATCTGCATATCAATCTTGAGGGCATTGCTTTACCCGATAGCAAGGACCGAGCTCCCGTTAATGTGGCGATTGTCATTGATAAATCAGGCTCCATGAGTGGACGCAAATTGCGCCAGGCCAAGCGCGCCGCCATTATGGCGCTGGGGCTACTGGACCGCCATGACACCATTTCCATCGTGACATATTCCAGCGGTGTCCAGGTGCTTGTGCCTGCCATGCGCCTCAATGATCGCGCATTGGTCGAGCGCCGCATCGAAAATATATATTCAGGTGGTTCAACCGCTCTTTATGACGGCGTGCGAGTGGGCGGTGAACAGCTGGAAAAATATCTTGATCGCGAGCATGTCAATCGCGTCATTTTACTGTCTGATGGATTGGCAAATGTTGGTCCCAAAAAGCCTTCTGATCTCGCAAAACTGGGTTACCGACTGATCGAAAAGGGTATTTCGGTCACCACGCTTGGGCTTGGCACGGGCTATAATGAAGACCTGATGACGAGGCTGGCCAATGTGACAGATGGCAATCACGCCTTTGTCGAAAGCGCAGATGAACTGGAAAAATTCTTCGCGCTTGAGCTTGGCGATATCACTTCGGTGGTAGCGCAAGATATCGAGATCGAAATCATCATCCGCCCCGGCATACGCCCCAAACGCACCTTGTGGCGTAAATCCACTATCAAAGGCAATATTGTGCGCGCCCGCATCAATCAAGTTTATGGCGCTCAGAAAAAAGATCTGACGCTGGAACTTGAATTACCGTCGGGCACGCCCCTTGGTGCCTATGAAGTTGGCGAGGTCAAGATCACCTATAAGGATATGGGCGCATCAAGAAAAAATGTGTTGAGCGATAAAGTCGCTTTAACATTGACCCGCTCCAAGCAAGAGGCTGAAGCCAGTATCGACAAAGATGTGATGTCCCGCGTAGTCGCCCTGCAGGCTATTGAAAAAAACAAGGCAGCTATGAAACTGCGCGATCAAGGCAAGGTCAAAGCGGCCCGCAAACTGTATCGCGCCAATTCCGCCTATCTGAAAGATCAAGCCGCCAAGCTGGCTTCACCATCGCTTGCCAAGCAAGCGGTACAAGCAGATGAGTATTCCAACAATCTGGTTGGCGAGCAATGGCGTAAATATCGCAAAAAACAAAAGCATAACAGCCGTTCTACCGGCGCGTTCTCTAAATATTAGAATGCAGTGAGTTGAGCTTTCGCTTCATCAAGAGCCCGCCAGACGCTGAGCGCCTGGTGGGTTTTTTTGACATCATGCACACGCAATATCCGCGCCCCTTGCGACACGGCAAATAGCGCCGCCGCGATAGAACCTGGCGCTCGCTTCATGGCGTCACTTTCCCCGCCAAGCAAACCGATAAATCCTTTGCGGCTGGCACCGATCAGCAAAGGCAGGCCAAGTTCATGAAAGCGGTCAAGATTGGCCAATAGCTCGATATTATGATCTGCGGTTTTACCAAAACCAATGCCGGGGTCAATGATCAAGCGCGATTTGGCAATACCGGCCTGCTCGCAATCCATAATATTTCGGCGCAAGCTTTCGCACACCTCGCTAACCACATCCTCATAGACCGGATTGTCCTGCATGGTTTTGGGGTCGCCGCCCTGTTCCGTCAGGCCATGCATCAAAATGACCGGACAATGGCTGCTAGCAGCCACGTCCAGGCTATCCTTGTCATATTTCAAAGCTGTGACATCATTGATGATATCGGCACCAGCTTTTATGGCAGCCCGCATCACCTCAGCTTTTCGGGTATCGATGGATATCTTGGCGCTGATCTCGCCTTTAAGGCCTTCAATCACCGGGATCACGCGCGACATCTCTTCATCCACTGAAACCAGTTGCGCGCCCGGACGAGTAGATTCGCCGCCAATATCAATAATGTCGGCGCCTTCAAGAGCGAGTTGACGAGCATGATCAATAGCGGCACCCGGCCCCATAAAGGTACCACCATCCGAAAAACTGTCCGGCGTGACATTAACGATCCCCATGAGCAGAACATGATCTGTCACGAGCTCATGGCGGACATTGTGTTGTTTCATTTGATCATTCCCCGCGCTGTATTCTTGAAGAGCGATTAGTCTACTATTTACCACAATAGAAGATTAGGCTGTAATTACGGGGAGTTGGAAAGTTTTATCTGGTATATTATACCAACCGCCCGAGATATTCTGGAGTGAATACCATGTCCCGCATTGTTCTTGCCCTATCGATCCTTTGCGCCAGTGTGCTTTATCTCGTGCACACCAATCGCGCTGTCGTGGCTCGTGAAGTATCGACGTCGAAAATACCGGCGAAACTGCTGGCCCGCCATCAACAGTTTCCCGGCTGTCTGAAGCTCAATGACCCTAACATGCCGCCAGCTGGCCTGGTTTTCGAGGGTCGGCTTAACGATTATACGCAAGTATACGGGATCTTGTGCGAAACCTCCGCCTATAACTGGCCCTATGCGGTCTATCTGGTGCGTGATGGCGAATTCGATGATGCTCAGCGCGTCTATTTTGCCGACTATACCAATGATGGCGGATGGGTCGGCATCGATCTTTTGTACAATGCCACCTATGACGACAAGACAAAGCAGCTGCAGGGCTTTTCCAAAGCCCGCGGCCTTGGCGATTGTGGCAGTCTGACCAGATTAAAATGGGAAGAAGAGCAATTCGCGCTCATGGAATTTCGCTACAAGGAAGAGTGCGATATGGACGTCTCCAAACCTTTCCCACTGATCTACAAGCGATACGAGAAAAAGCAAAAATAACCGGTAGGCACCCTAAAAATGATGCGCTGGCCTCCTCATGCCTGATTTACAGATCAAGGGCGGCTTGCAGCTCAACCAAACGATCAAGGGCAAATTGCGCTTTGTTTTTCTGCTCATCCGAGTTGGCGTCTGCAACATCTTCTTCCATATTCCGGATTTCCTGCTGAAGATCACCAGCATTCAAATCATCCAGATCAATACTTTGCTGTGCCAGCACAACCAGCCCATCTGGATCAGCTTCGGCAAAGCCACCACGCACATAAAAGCGCTTGGCATTACCAGAGCGGGTCGTGACTTCCAGTACGCCAGGGCGAATAGACGTCATGACGGGCGCATGGCCGGACAAAATGCCAAAGTCACCCTCCGTCCCTGGCACCTGCACCTGCTGCACCTGTGCCGCCAGCACCAGCTTTTCTGGTGAGACCAGTTCAAATCTGAAAAGTTCCGACATTAGTTGGTTCCTTAAGCAGCTTCAGCAGCCAGTTTCGCCGCTTTTTCGGTGGCCTCTTCAATGGTGCCAACCATGTAAAATGCCTGCTCTGGCATATGGTCATATTCACCAGCAACAAGGCCTTTGAAACCAGAGATCGTATCTTTGAGACCAACCAGAGTGCCAGGCGAACCAGTGAATACTTCGGCCACATGGAACGGCTGAGACAAGAAACGTTCGATCTTGCGAGCGCGCGCCACGGTCATCTTGTCTTCTTCTGACAACTCATCCATACCCAAAATAGCAATAATGTCCTGCAATGATTTGTAACGCTGCAAGATTTCCTGCACGTCACGGGCCACCCGATAATGCTCTTCGCCAACTATGCGAGGATCAAGCGCGCGCGAGGTACTATCAAGCGGATCCACAGCTGGATAAATGCCTTTTTCAGCAATCGAGCGATCAAGCACCGTGGTCGCGTCAAGATGCGCGAAAGTTGAAGCGGGAGCTGGATCAGTCAAGTCATCGGCTGGCACATAAACGGCCTGAATCGAAGTAATCGAGCCTTTGGTTGTCGAAGTAATGCGCTCTTGCATTTCGCCCATATCGGTGGCCAGCGTTGGCTGATAGCCCACAGCCGACGGGATACGCCCGAGCAAGGCCGACACTTCTGAACCAGCTTGCGTAAAGCGGAAAATATTATCAAGGAAGAACAACACATCCTGCCCTTCGTCGCGAAAATGTTCGGCAACCGTCAGACCGGTCAGGGCCACACGGGCACGCGCTCCAGGAGGTTCGTTCATCTGGCCATAGACCAGTGCCGACTTGCTATCGCCGCCGCCGCCTTTGACGTTCACATTCGACTCGATCATTTCATAATAAAGGTCATTGCCTTCACGGGTGCGCTCGCCAACACCAGCAAACACGGAATATCCTCCATGCCCCTTGGCAATATTATTGATGAGTTCCATGATCAACACGGTCTTGCCCACACCAGCGCCGCCAAACAGGCCGACCTTGCCGCCTTTTACATAAGGGGCCAGCAGATCCACAACCTTGATACCGGTTTCAAGAATTTCGGTTTCTGTTGCCTGCTCGATAAAGGGCGGTGCTTCTGCATGAATAGCGCGTCGCAGATCGGTTTTAATGGGACCAGCTTCATCCACCGGTTCGCCGATCACGTTCATGATACGGCCCAGCGTTTCTTTACCAACCGGCACCATAATTGGCTCACCCATATCGGTAACAGCAGTGCCGCGCACCAAACCTTCGGTGGCATCCATGGCAATAGTGCGCACGGTGTTTTCACCCAGATGTTGCGCCACCTCAAGGACCAATCGCTTGCCCTGATTATCAATCTCGAGGGCGTTCAAAATCGCCGGCAAATCACCGTCGAACTTCACATCCACAACCGCGCCGATAATCTGCACGACCTTGCCTGTATTTTTAGCCATTACGCGTGTCCTTCGCTTCTCTTCGTCTTTATATTGTCGTGCACGAACAAATTTTGTGTCCGCCATATTAAGTGTGTCCGATTGCTGGCCTACTGCAAGGCCTCGGCGCCGGAGATGATTTCGATAAGCTCTCTGGTGATCTGAGCCTGTCTTGAACGATTATATTCAAGGGTCAGGCGATCAATCATATCGCCCGCATTTCGTGTCGCATTATCCATCGCCGACATGCGAGCCCCCTGCTCGCTGGCAGCGTTTTCCTGCAAGGCCCGAAAAATCTGTGTCATGACATTACGCGGTAATAAATCAGCCAGTATTTCGGCTTCGTCGGGCTCATATTCATAAGCAGCGTCGGCACCAGCCGTCTCGGCTTCTTCATCCAGGTCATCAATGATTTTCGCCGGGATCAATGGTTGGGCCGTGGGTATTTGCTCCACCACTGTTTTGAATTCCGAAAAATACAAGGTGCAGACATCAAACTCACCATTATCGAACATGGCGAGCACCTGACGGCCAACACCTTCAGCTTGTGCAAAGCCGATGCGTTTTACCTGCTTGAAATCGATGGGGCTGCCTTCAACCATGCGTTCGCGAAACTGGCGTTTTAAAACATCAAAGCCCTTGCGGCCCACGCAAAGAATTTTTACCTCTTTGCCCGCCGACAAAAGCTCATTGGCGTCGCGGATTGCCAGCTTGGCAATATTGGAATTGAATCCGCCGCAAAGACCACGCTCGGCTGTCGCGACAAGCAATAGATGCACATCATCACGTCCGGTTCCCGCCAGCAATCTTGGTGCCCCTTCATCAAGGCCAACTTTGGAGGCAAGCGATGCCATCACCTTATCCATGCGATTGGCATAAGGGCGACCAGCTTCAGCAGCTTCCTGGGCACGGCGCAGTTTCGCCGCGGCCACCATCTGCATGGCCTTGGTGATTTTCTGCGTCGCCTTGACGCTGGAAATCCTGTTCCGTAATTCCTTGAGGCTCGCCATAAGCGCTGCAACCCTATCT
>JAJRQA010000207.1 GCA_024280475.1 Alphaproteobacteria bacterium | reverse complement strand
CATCATCCTGCTACCGCTGGCATGGTTGCTGATCACCAAATATTCTTTTCGCTTCGACACTTCGCGCAATATTCTTGGCGATCGGCATATTGAACGCGAGGAGGCAAAACTGGGTAAGTTCAGCCGTGCCGAATGTCTTGTTGCCATCATTTTTGGTTTCGCAGCTTTTTTCTGGGTTTTTCGCAGCCTGCTGGCTGGCTATTTCCCCGGTTTGCATTTGAGTGATGCGGGTATTGCTATTACAGCCGCTCTTTTGCTGTTCATCCTGCCAGCCTCTCGGGGGGATCGCCAACGACTTCTGGACTGGGAAGACGCCGCAAAAATACGTTGGGATATCCTGCTCTTGTTCGGTGGCGGTATCGCCCTTGCCGGAGCCATCAATTTGAGCGGCCTTGCTTCATGGATTGGCGGAGCAGCAACTGTCTTGTCCTTTTTACCAATCTTTGTTTTTTTACTCGGCATCTTTTTCGTGATCGTGCTGCTTGGCGAGCTGGCCAGCAATACCGCCGTTGCCGCAATATTTTTGCCCATAGCAGGGGCGAGCGCACCAGGACTTGGCCTTGACCCTATATTGCTTGTGATGTCGGTCGCACTGGCCGCAACCATCGGCTTCATGCTGCCGGTCGCGACACCACCTAATGCCATCGTATTTGGTTCGGGGGCTATCAAAGTGTCTGATATGCTCAAAATCGGGGCAATTCTTGACGTGATAAGCATATTGGTCGTTACAATCCTTGCCATGACCATTGGCCCGCTTTTATTTGCAAGCCCATGATACAGCCGACAATCTTGGGTCGTCGGTATAATTTGTCTTTTGAGACATCGTATCCCCTGTCCGCCCTATCCTGCCAGTGCAGACCTGCATGCGCGGCCTTGTTTGGTTTGGCCTGATTGTTCTCTTGCATTATCCAGGGGTTTTATCTGTATCTATTATTGTCACTTTTGCTTAGCCAGTCAGCCTAAATTTAAACAAATTTATGTTGACAAGTTAGTTACCTATAACTAACTTTTTATCAAATTCACATATCGGAGAGATAATTTGTCAACTTTTCGCAATCGCGTGGCATTCATTGGCTTGGTGCTTTACGCAACCTTGGTAGCTGTCGTCTCGACCATGGCTGGACCGACCACGACTTTAACGAAAGAACAGATTTCTCGAGAAATCATCGGCAAGACGCTCGACGCCAAGCGAATGGGTCTGCCAGTAACAATTTTGTACAAAAACGATGGGGCGGTCACCATGAAGTTTCCGATCATGTCGGGCTCTGGTACCTGGAGCTATAATGGCAATGGTATCTGCATGTTACTAACCAATGGTCCTCGCAAAGGCCGAACCTGTGTTACATTCGAACATCTTGGCGGCAACAAATATCGCAATTCCGAAGGTATATATTTTACGGTTCGAAAATAGTCATTGATAAAAAGGCAGGGCTCCCATGACAACCCGCACGAGAAAAAGTGCTAAAGAACGCAAAACAGAAATCGTCGATGCGACCCTGCGGCTGGCTGGCGAGATTGGCCCCGACCGCATGACAACGGAGCTTATTGCCAAAGAGATCGGCATTTCTCAGCCAGGCATCTTCAGGCATTTCCCCACCAAAGGCGCGATATGGGAGGCTGTCGGGCAGCGCATTGGCAAATTGATGCAGGCCAAAATGAGCCTGACGAAAAAAAAGGGTGCTCGTCCGGTCGATGAACTACGGGATTTTGTCATTGGCCACCTGACCTTTATCGAGGCCACACCGGCTATCCCGGCCATTTTATTTTCGCGCGAACTGCACGCAGAGAATGAAAAGCTACGCACCTTTTTCGCCGGACTTGTTGCCAGCCGTCACCGCCATTTTTCTGAATTGATTGCGGCAGAAATCGACAGCGGGCGGTTCAAAAAAACCATAGATCCAGACGATGCCTCCTTTCTCGTTCTGGCGCTCATACAGGGCCTTGCCATGCGCTGGTCTCTCAACAATCGCAGCTTTGGTTTACCCGCCGAGGGCGCCCGGCTTCTGGACCTGCTGCTTGACGGCTTTAAAGCATAAAGTGAATAAAAAAGAGAACGAGCAAATGGCTGAAGCCCCCCAGAAATTCCCCCCTCCCCTAAGCGATGAAGAGCTTGCTGGACGGGTCCAGAACTTGAACGAAAGTGAGCCATATAGACTTGCTGCCAATGATCCCGATTTTCTCGAACATGGCGATTTGCGCTCCGTTCGCCTGCAACTGGAATATTTGAAACCAGAATGGACAATGAGCAAAGAAGGAATTTCTTCAACGGTTATCGTATTTGGCAGTGCTCGTCTGCGATCAAAGGATCAGTTGGATGCGCAAAGATCCTTAAACCAGCAAGCATTGCGCAAGAGCCCCGAAGATAAAGCCTTGCAGGTCATATCGAAAAGGCTGGAGCAGCAGAGGAAATACACCAGATATTACGATGAGGCCCGCAAATTTTCGGCAATTGTTTCAAGGCGGTTTCAAGAAGAAGGTCGGCGCGATTTTGTCATTGTTACTGGCGGTGGCCCCGGCATTATGGAAGCGGCGAACCGAGGTGCTGATGATGTTGGGGCGCGCTCCATTGGTCTCAATATTGACTTGCCGAAAGAACAAGACCCCAACCCCTATATCTCACCCGAGCTGTGTTTTCAGTTTCGCTATTTTGCCTTGCGAAAAATGCATTTCCTCATGCGCGCCAAAGCGCTTGTGGCCTTTCCCGGCGGGTTTGGCACATTTGATGAGGTGTTTGAGGTTTTGACCCTTGTACAAACACAAAAAGTCTCGCCTCTGCCGATCATATTGTTGGGAAAGGAATATTGGTCTCGGGCGGTAGATTTTGAGTTCCTCGCCAGCGAGGGGTTCATAGGACAAGAAGATCTTGGCTTGTTTCACATCGTTGACAACGCCGAAACAGCCGTCAACGTCATCAGTGATTTCTATGATGGAACTCCCCCCAAATAATCATGAGCAGCATAGACATGGCCAAATCAAACCTGGATTTAATAAAATGGGCAAACAAGAACAATTAAAGATCACATTTCATGGTGCAGCCGGGGAAGTGACCGGCTCTTGTTATCTTGTTGAAGCGCAAGGGGTCCGCTTTCTCGTCGATTGCGGTAGTGTACCGCTGGCCGCATTTTACACCATCTGCGACACAGCCTTGGGCATCGCGGAAACACGATATTGATCGTTGGATATCAAGCCTATGGCACGCTTGGTCGCCGCCTTGTTGATGGGGCGCAAAAGGTCAGGATATTTGGTCAGGAAATAAACGTCAAAGCCCGGATTGCCACGATTGGCGGTTTTTCCGCACACGCAGACCAAAATGCCATTTTTAACTAGCTTGATGGTTTCGAAAAAGCACCCAAGCAAACATTCATCACTCACGGGGAGCCAGAGGCATCCTTGGCTTTGGAGCAAGAAATTGCCAGCCGTCTTGGTTGGAACACGACTATTCCAGCCATTGGTGATGAAATATCGATTGGCCAAAATAACAAGCTTTGATGTCGAAAGAACCCCGCAAAAGCAAATATACACTTTCGAAACTGCAAAACACTTCCGGCAATTCAATCTCTTTTATTGGTTTTCGCGATTTACGCTTGGCTCATTTACAAACCATTGTTGGTTTCTCCATGCCGCTCATATTGGAGCAGTCGGCGTTTTAACTCATTGAGCTGATCCATTAAATCAAGAGCCAGCGCCACACCCGCCGCGTTAAGGCCAAGGTCGCGTTCAAGCCTGCTGGCCCGGTGTATTTTGATCAAATGAATGCGGGAAAAACGCCAGTGCACCTTGTCTGATCCTTGCGGCTCAATAATCCCTTCAGCCACATAGGTCGTGATCAGTTCTTCCGTCAATCCGCAGCTCTCGCATAAATCTGCCAGCGTTAGCTCTGGTGTTTTTGTAACAAGATCTCCCGCGGCCAACTGTTGTTTTTTGTCAGGCATAAGACTTCTCCCGATAACACTAAACGCCAAGTCCGGCGCGTGGATTGAAGGCCAGTTCTTCGGCCATTTTCTGATAGAGTTCTCTTGCATTGTCTTTGTCGGCGGGTGGTAGAGCGATTTGCAGAACGATATAAAGATCGCCTGGTGTTTTTCCTGGAATACCACGGCCCTTCAGACGCATTTTTTTGCCCCCGGATGAATTGGCCGGGATGGTGACATCGACAACACCGTTGGGTGTTGGTGCCTTCACCTTGCCACCAAGCGCTGCTTCCCATGGGGCAACTGGCAGATCGAGATAAAGATCTCGTCCTTCGACATGATAATAGGGATGGGGGGAAAATTCGACCTCCAGATAAAGATCGCCCGCTTCGGTTTGGTCAAGCCCTGGGGTCCCTTGTCCTTTGAGGCGGATATGCTGACCGGCCTGCACACCTTTGGGAATATTGACATTGAGCGTGCGCTGTTCAGTGATCACATGTCCCTCAGGCGTTACTTTTGGCACCTTGAGGGCAATAGCCCGTTTTGCGCCGGTGAAGGTATCCTCAAGATCTATCAGCACTTTGGCGTGATGATCGTGCCCTCTGGCCTGGGATTGAGCGCGTTGCGCCCGTTTTTCGCGCATGGCCTGACCAAACAGGTCTTCAAAGAATTCCGAATAAGCCTCTTCGCCTCCCGCTGGCGCGGCCCCCATGCCAGAAAAATCTCCCGAATACTCAAATCCCGCATCCCAGTTGGGTGGGGGGCGGAATTCCTGTCCCGGTTGATTACCACTGCCAAGCTGGTCATAGGCGGCTCGTTTTTCAGGATTTTTCAGAACCTCATGCGCCTCACCGATTTCCTTGAACTTGTCTTCGGCCCCTTCCTCCTTGTTAAGGTCGGGATGATATTTGCGCGCCAGTTTGCGGTAAACCTTCTTGATCTCTTCCTGGGTCGCTGTCTTCTCGACGCCGAGCACTTGGTAATAGTCTTTGTATTCCATATTTTATGATCTACTTGTGTTTAAGAACAAAGGGGCAATTGGATCATTCAACCGTCAGTACCGAGCGGTCAGCATATTGGAGAATTTTCTGGGCAACACTGCCGAGAAAGAATTCAGCGATCCGGCCATGACCACGTCGCCCGACAACGATCAGATCAACATTTTCTTGTTTGGCCACATCAAGTACAACCTTTGCGACATCGCCGTCTTCGAGGATTGAGCGGACAGCTGAAATGCCTGCCTTTTCGGCCTGCTCAACGGCTTGCTTGACGGTATCCTCACCATAAACAGTTTGAAATATCGCACGCGCCTTTTCATAGTCACCGAAATATTTCCGTGATGATTTTTCATCCGTCTGGAAAGCCGGCAGATAGTCTCCGCCTACAAGGTGCTTGAACTTCTCACCACATCGCTTCTCGGCAAAGTCCAGTTCTTCTTTTGTTAGAAAATGAGGCGTGTTAACATGAAGAATAATCAACTCGGCTTCATCCTTGCGGGCAGTCTCAATTGCCTTTGCGAGGGTTTGCTTTGTGTGCTGAGAGCCGTCCACCGCCACCAGTATTTTTCCGCTCATAAGATAAATTCCTTTTTGTTGCTGTCTTGATTTCCCCATTGCAATCCGTTGTTCATTTCCTTCCCTCAAAGCCTTCGGCTTCCGACTCTTAGTAAATCAATGGGGATTGAACTGCTGCTACCTGAGTATCAGGTTTAGAAATTTATTTTGATAAAGGGGCTATTTGACAATTGCCCTCAAGGTGCGAAGTACCGATAGCTCCAGAGTAAAGCATCTATGGAAGAGCGCTTTCCTCTGCGCTGCTTTATATGCTTGCCGACCAGATGAAGGTGTCCGTCTCGAAACATCGTACCAACTAAAATGACACGCCAATAGCATCTCGCCAAGCTTGCTTGTTGAGATATGCTTGTGTGGGGCATGGTACAAAATATGTCACCACTTTTACTTTGCCCGCAAAACACGCACTGCCGCTTCTTCTTGCCCCTCACTCCGGGGGTGGCAACAGATGCTGATGGGTACGCGCCAGCAGGCCTTCCAGTTTTTCGATGTGTATATGACCATGATCCAGGCTGACAATACCTTTTTTGCGCCAATGCTGCAGCTGCCGATTAACGACGGCGCGCACGCTACCGATCATTTCCGCTATCGCTTCATGGGAGAGATCGTTGATAAGGGTGATCTTATTGTGCCCGGGATCGTGGGGGTCAAGGTGACGAAGCAATAGCTTGGCAAGCCGGGTCTCTGTGTCATGCAGGGCCAAATCTCCGGCAAGATTGGCAAGAGTGTGCATCTGCTTGCCAAGATAGGCGAGAAAGGCTTGATTGAAATCAGGATGATCAGAAATCCATTGACGTGCTTCATGCATGGGAAGGCTCAACAATTGCAGTTCGTCACGTGCTTCAAGTACGCCATCAAAAGGCTGCCCGTTGAGCAATTGCAATATATCGAAGCAGTCACCTGGCCCAAGCAGAAACAAGGTGACCATGCGCCCTGTCTCTTCATTGATCCGCACCATCCGCAAACGCCCGCACATGATGACGTGGAACCTGTCCTCTATATCTTGCGCGGGAACCGTGCGGCGGCGGGCCCAACTCTCGCGCTTGAAGGTTGCTAACATTTCCAGCAGTGTTGACTCGCCAATATACTGAAACAGGTCTGAGTTATTAAGCGTTTGTATGCACTTATCGTTTTTTTCGGATGTTACAGGCATATGATTTAATCCGCTTTCTACTCTCTTGCTATTTCACGGCTGAATAATATTGCGAGCATTTTGCTGGCCCATAGGTACCTGCAATCAGAACTGGCAATTATCCAAACCAAATATTGGCAAAATACCAGACAGGTCGCATATGTCGCAGGTCTTTTCTCTCAAGCTGATACCCAGGTAGCAGTCTGGATGATCCACATAACCTAACCTCCATCAACACCTCCCCGAACGAAACAGAATGGTCTGGGGGAGTAAACTCAAAAAATGTAGGTTTAAATCATGTCGAAAGCGAAAGAAACTCTATTGAAGAGGGCCATGACCAAACAATGGCCGTTCTTCTGGGCTGGTATCACTTTTGGAATAGCACAGGTCATCTATATGATTGGTCTGTGGGTATCAAAAGTGCAGGCTGGCAAAACACCAAGCCTTAAACCCATCACCGTCACCACAGACCTTGGTAAAATGTTCCGCGGTCTTGAGGTGTCCTTTTATAACCTGTTCAATCTACCCGATTTTGAACTCTATGGCAAAGCCATTGACGGCATCGCCTCAACCGGCGGCGCGTTTATTCCCGGAGTCGGCTGGCCTATTGTCGGCATGATGATCGGCGGCTGGCTGGTCGCCACATCTGAAAAGGAGAGCCGGATCTGGGCGCATTATCCGGCCCGCGTACTGTTCGTCTCCTTTCTTGGCGGCATGTTGTTCAGCTATGGCACCAGGCTGGCCGGTGGTTGCACGCTCAATCATTTGCTGGGTGGCATTCCGCTGCTCAATATCCACTCATTTGTTACCGCTGCCATGATGGCCGTTGGTGGTGCCACCGCCTTTTGGGTCATGAGCCGCACAGGTATTGCGCCGTTCTTCAAGCACCAGGAAACGCTGTCCTATGCAAAGGGCAATGACAAAGGAGAAGCCGCGACCTACAAGGCTGGCTACAATGGCACCAAGCGGCCAATCTTCTGGATCGCCCTGTTATTTTCAGTCGCCATGTTCGGTGTTGCCATATATGGCGGCCTGTTCAACCCTGAAAGCCTGCAACATCTGAAAAAGGGCGAGCTGGTTGATTTCAGTAAATCCATTGATGCCAAGGGCTGGTTCTATGTGGCCACCACCTTGCTGGCCGGGATTGTTGGCGGCTTTGGTATGGCCAAAAGTGGCTTTGGAACGGAATGCTCTTTGGTCGCCATGGAAGTTGCCCAGCCCATGACCAATAATGACAGCAAATTTGCCAAAATGGGGGTACCGCGCATTACACGTACACTGATGCGGGGTTATCTGCCACTGATCGGCATTGTTGCCTCATGGGTTGTCATGCTCGGCTTCATTATGGTGGTCTGGACCTTGTTTGATGTCGGACCGGCCTTTTCAGGCGCGCTGAAATATCAAACAACGGTCGGCAATCTGATCGGCGGTCTGTTCCTTGGAGCAGGAGCTGTGATGCTGATCGGCTGTGAGATCCGCTCCTATATGCGCATTGGTATGGGCTATCTCAACACCTGGGTCGGCTTCATGGGCTTTGCCATCGGCTACTTGCCCTTCACCTTGTACTATGATGCTCACAAGGCCTTTTTGCAAAACACACTGCTGATCGAGACCTATAAATGGTACGAGTATATTTCTCCAAACTCGATCATCGGGCAGAAAATTGTTCTTGGACTGTGGTGGGTCGCCCTTGTTGGCCTGCTGGTCTTCCTGATCAGACTTGGTGCCCGCAACACCGGTGCAACAACAAGCGCTCTGCTGCACAAGAGCACCGAAGATCTCGAAACCGATATCGAAGCATCGGGGAAAAACAATGGTGGTCGCATAGGCGAAGTATCGGTTCCACAGCCTGTACCAGGCGCTGCCGTTCCCGCTGAATAGCTCGCCTGGCAGGTCAAAAACTAGAAAACCCCGCAGGGGCCGGATGTAGTGATGGACCTTACTCATCCGGCCCCTGCTTTATTTTATTGCGGGCCATGAAAGCTCCGCGAATTCCCAAAAGACGCTGGGAGCGTCTGTCGCATCACGGCAGTATTCTTGTTCCGGGTCTCATTGACCTACACGGCATATGAAAATGGCGGAGAGAGAGGGATTCGAACCCTCGGAACGTTTGCACGCTCAACGGTTTTCGAGACCGCCCCATTCAACCACTCTGGCACCTCTCCT
>JAJRQA010000206.1 GCA_024280475.1 Alphaproteobacteria bacterium | reverse complement strand
TTGTCAAACGAGATGGAAGCATTGATTTCTTCCATGATTTGCGCGGGCCCGTCAGAAAAGCGTCCGCCCCACATTTTATTGGTCATCACGGGTCCTTTAAAAGGAAAGAGAAAAAATGAACAGTGACGATAAACATAGTAACGAAACGAAGGGATATTGTACGCCCTCGCTTGCCGCCGATCTGTTTGCGACACTTGTTGGTCTGGCGTTGGTATATGGGATGATTACCCTTGTTGGCAATGCTTCGAATGGTGATGCCGCCATTGCGGCGACGTCGCAGAGCGAAATGAGCGCCGCGAAATCAGCTCAAAAGGGCTCCAAACGAACAAAAACCTATCAAATGGCTAAGATGTCAACGCCGTCCTCAAATATGGCTACAACGGACGCTGATCTGAAATCCTTGAAACAATATGCACGCGGTAAACTGGCGGCGTTTTATATCTATAAAAAACCCAAAGCGCTCCCAGAATTCACCTATGTGGATGAGCAGGGCAAGGACCATTCATTGAAAGAATTGCGCGGCAAGGTGGTTTTGCTCAATCTGTGGGCGACCTGGTGCGGACCGTGTCGCCATGAAATGCCCTGGCTCGACGCGCTCAAGAACAAGTATAAGGACCGCCCCTTTGAAATGCTGACCATCTCTATAGATCGTGGCGGCCTCAAAAAGCCTCGTCGGTTCTTCGACAAGATCAAGATCAAGCACTTGACCCTTTATGGTGACAAGACGGGGCGGCTGGCCCCCAAGCTACGCGCCTTTGGCATGCCGACCACATTGTTGATTGGTCCTGATGGTCAAGAATTGGGGCGGATCGCCGGGCCTGCCGAGTGGGCTTCTGATGATGCGTATGCCCTCGTTGAAGCGGCGATTGCATTGACGAAAACCGCGACCAATTAGGTTCGAAAAGAGTGATTTTGGGGATGCTCATGCGCTGTCTGTGCTACGATGATGGTCGGCGCATTTTTTAAGAAAGTCACCAATATGGATTTTGCAACGCTTGTTAGCTTTACATTTATAGCATCGCTTCTTGTCATGTCACCCGGCCCCAATGGGGTACTGATTGCAAAGACTGTTCCAACATCTGGGCAAAGGGCCGGGTTTGCCAATGTCGCTGGGTTTGTGGCCGCTTTTTACGTCCATGGGGCCCTATCCATATTCGGTATATCCCTTATTCTTGTTCAGTCGGCGCAAGCATTTTTCTTTGCCAAAATGCTGGGTGCCGCATATCTTTGCTGGATCGGTTTTAAGGCTCTGCGAGAGGCGTGGAAGGGAGTGCCCACGGCTCACGACGTGACGCCTGCAAAACAGCGCAGAACACTTGCTAAAGCGTTCGGTGAAGGATTTTTAACCAACGCGTTAAACCCGAAAGTTTCGATGTTTTACATGGCTGCTTTTCCTCAGTTTATTACCCAAGCACACGGAGCGTTAGGCGCGTCATTCACATTGGTAATGATTCACTCATTCTTGAATCTTGTGTGGTTTTCGGCAATGGTCGTGCTTTTTTCGCGGTTGAGCGGAGCTACTCGTAACAGCTCGTTTCAGCGCTGGCTGAAAGGTGTTACGGGCGTTGTATTCATCGGCTTTGGGGCTAAACTTGCATCATTAAAGCCATAACGTGCCCGATTGAGTTATGGAAGCCATGCCATTTTAATGAACTTTGGTATCTCTTTCGCGATCTTCCAAAAAACGGACAAATAGAGGTTGAAGAAGTGTTGCAACCGCGCGTCCATTGTGTAACCTTGCGCCTGTCTTTGATGAGTATCCCAGTTCATTTCCTCGACCCTTCAACCGGGCTCTATTCACTGCAAGGAGATCACTTTGGCGCGCAATAAAATATCCATCATCGGGTCCGGCATGATCGGCGGTACCATCGCCCATCTGGCGGCCATGTGGGAACTTGGTGATATCGTGATGTTTGATATCAAGGAAGGTCTGCCTCATGGCAAGGCGCTTGATATTGTCGAAGCCTCGCCCATTGATGGCTATGATTGCCATTTAAAAGGCACCAATGAATATAGCGATATTGCAGGTTCTGATGTTGTCATCGTCACCGCAGGTGTGCCGCGCAAGCCCGGCATGAGCCGCGATGATCTGCTCGGCATTAATCTCAAAGTCATGGAGCAGGTAGGTTCAGGCATTCGCAAATATGCCCCTGATGCCTTTGTTATTTGTATTACCAACCCGCTGGATGCCATGGTCTGGGCCCTGCAAAAAACCTCGGGTCTGCCGCGCAACAAGGTGGTCGGCATGGCCGGGGTGCTGGATGCCGCCCGTTTCCGCTATTTCCTGGCTTCAGAATTTGACGTCTCGGTCGAAGATGTCACCGCCTTTGTACTCGGTGGTCACGGCGACACGATGGTGCCATTGGAGCGCTATTCAACGGTCGCTGGTATTCCGCTGCCTGATTTGATCAAAATGAACTGGGTGACCAAAGAGCGGCTTGCCGAAATTATTCAGCGCGTGCGTGATGGCGGCGCAGAAGTGGTTGGCCTGCTGAAAGATGGTTCCGCCTATCATGCCCCTGCAACCGCCGCCCTCAATATGGCCGAGAGTTATATCAAGGATAAAAAACGCGTCATGCCATGCGCCGCCTATCTGAACGGCGAATATGGCGTCAAGGGTGTCTATATCGGCGTGCCCGTGGTGATTGGCGCCAAGGGTGTCGAGCGGGTCATCGAGGTCGAACTAACGCCTGCCGACAAAGACGCTTTTATGAATTCTGTGGCCTCTGTTGAAGGCCTGATTGAAGCTTGCTGGAAAATCGCTCCCCATCTGGCCGGGGCTTGAATATGAAAAGTGGCGGCATCCCTCCAGCGATCACTTTGCTGATTAGTTTTATCGGGCTTGCAATCGCTGTTTATGCCGGTTTTAGCCTATGGCCCTTGTGGGTGATACCTGTTTTGGCGGTACCGCTGGCTCTCAATAGGGCCAGTGCCAGGGCCATGTCAAAATCAAACAGTTTGGCGGGAATGCTATCGGCCTTTGTTGTTGGTCTGCCAATATTGGTGATATTTGCAACCTTGGCTTATGGCATCGGGTTCCTGTCTTTATGGATTGCAGGCAGGTTGTTTTGATTTTTTAAATCTGGCAGCTTGCCAGTGGGCCTAGTGCAATAATGAAAGGTTAACTTGATGAACATACATGAATATCAGGCCAAGGAATTGATGAGGGCGCACGGGTTGCCGACCGCTAGGGGCGTCATGGCTTTGAGTGTCGATGAGGCCGTCGCGGCGGCCGGTGAGATCGGCGGCGATCTGTGGGTGGTGAAGGCGCAGGTGCATGCCGGGGGGCGCGGCAAGGGCGGCGGCGTCAAGATCGCCAAATCAATTGACGAAGTACGGGGCTATGCCAATGATATTCTGGGCATGCAGCTGGTCACTCATCAAACGGGTCCGGCGGGCAAAAAAGTATCGCGCATTTATGTAGAAGAGGGCAGTGATATTGATCGCGAGCTTTATCTCTCCGTGTTGCTCGACCGTGCGACCTCGCGCATTTCATTTATCGCCTCCACTGAAGGCGGTATGGATATTGAAGAAGTGGCCGCCAGCACCCCTGAAAAAATCATCTCGATTGATGTTGACCCGGCCAGCGGAATTTCGGGGTTTCATGGTCGCCAGATTGCTTTTGCACTGGGCCTCTCTGGCAATGCCTTCAAGCAATGTATTCGCCTGATCGGTGGGCTCTACAACCTGTTCCTTGAAAAAGATGCGAGCCTCATTGAGATCAACCCGCTGGTGGTGACGAAGTCTGGCGAGCTTTTGATCCTGGATGCCAAGATGGGCTTTGATGGCAATGCCTTGTATCGCCACAAGGATATTCTGGAGTTGCGCGACTTGGCGGAAGAAGAGCCAACCGAGGTTGAAGCCTCAAGCTTTGGTCTCAACTATGTGAAACTGGATGGCAATATTGGCTGTATGGTCAATGGCGCGGGGCTGGCCATGGGCACTATGGATATCATCAAGCTCTATGGCGCGGCACCTGCCAACTTCCTTGATGTCGGCGGCGGTGCTACCAAAGAGCAGGTGTTGAACGCTTTCAAAATCATCCTGTCTGATCCCAATGTCGAGGGCATTCTGGTCAATATTTTTGGCGGCATCATGCGCTGCGATATCATCGCCGAGGGTATTGTTGCGGCCGCCAAGCAAATGAATATCACCGTGCCGCTCGTGGTGCGCCTTGAGGGCACCAATGTAGCGCTTGGCAAGAAGATATTGGAAGATAGCGGCCTTGCTATCATCCCCGCCGATGATCTGGGAGATGCCGCCAAAAAGGTCGTGGTGGCTGTGCAGGGGGGGAACAATTCCTATTTGCTTCGAAGCTTGGGAAATGATGAGGAATAGTTGCTAGTTGACTTCTCGCCTTCGCGGGAATGAGGGAGTAAGTGCGCTTGTTTTTGCCCTCTATGTAAAACTCCATCCCAGACTACGCAGAGCGGACGACATGCCAATAATAGAGTCATGTCTTGAAAATTCACACAGTTACACATATACTGTGTGAATAGCATTGCGCTATTTTACGGCGGTGCAGGAGTGAAATCATGACCAAAAATATCACGCTAAGCATTGATGAAGACGTGCTCTTGCAAGTCAGGCGCATCGCGGCTGAAAAAGACACCAGCGTTAATGCCATGGTGCGCGACTATCTCACCCATCTCGCAACCCGCCAGGACAGGGTCAAGGAAGCGGTACGGCGCATGAAGGAAATCAGTGCAGACAGTGGCATGGAAGTTGGTCCCATAACGTGGAAGCGGGAAGAGCTTTATGACCGTTGAGTGTTTTCTCGACACTAATATTTTGCTCTATGCTGCGACCGGGACTGGTGCTGAAGTTGGCAAGCGAGCGCGGGCCTATGAGTTGATAGAGACTTGCCAGTTTGGCATATCGGCTCAGGTTCTTGCCGAGTTGTAGGTCAATGCACTACGCAAGGCGAAAATTCCCATGCGCTCAGATGTTGCACTTGAATGGATGTCGCAACTGGATGGACGTCCCTGCATTTCTGTCGATGCTGATCTGGTGAAACTCGGAATTGAAAACTCGGCACGGTTCCAGCTTTCCTATTGGGATGGTGCCATAATTGCTGCCGCGCAGGAAATGGGAGCCGCGATCCTTTACACTGAAGATCTCAGTCATCAGCAATATTATGGTTCTGTACAGGTCATAAATCCTTTTCGCGAACCTGTTTGACGAACCAAGGCAAGTGCGCGGATAAATGAACAGTTCAGATAGGGTTCAGATGAAAAAGCGTATATGATACAAAGGGGATGTCGTTATTTTGCCTCACGGAGTTGTGTCATGAATAAAATTGCTTTTCTCGTTGCCGCCCTTTTCATATTAATCGGTATTGCCCCCAAAGTCCAAGCCACCAGCGGGCCGGGATGTCTTTATGTGGTCAATGTGGCCAAAGGCGATGCGCTTAATATGCGTGCCAAGCCGCGTCTGCGCTCTGCCATTGTTGATCGGTTGGGACCGACCTCTCACGGCATCATTCATCTCGATGGGAAATGTGGTCCTTCCTGGAAAAAATGGGGTCAGCGCTGGTGTCCGGTCACTCACTATAATGGTGATGGTATTTCGCGCGGCTGGGTCAAGGCGCGTTTTGTCCGCGACACCGAATGTCCCTGAGCTTTTTGTGAGCGTTTGGCTTTGATCGATTTACAGATTTCGCAGCTATCGAGCGCGATCATTGTGAGATAAAAAAGGGCAAAATAGCTGGCCAGAACTATCCCCGCGAGCGAGAGCAGAACTATTGTGTAAAATATCTCTATCGAGCACTCAACGATGGCCATGATTTCCTCCATATAGCGGTGGTTCTTTGCCTGATCGAGGGGGCTGTTAAAACTCTTTGCGAGCACTGCAAGAAAAGGCTTCTTGCTTATTAGTCGGGTTGAGGCGGGAAAAGGTTCAAAGAACCCTCATGCAGTTCTGGACGTGCACCAGCGGGCTGTGTAGGGTGCGCCAAAGAACCAAATGGGAGACTGCTTCATGTCTGTGCTCGTCGACAAGAATACCAGGGTTTTGTGTCAGGGAATTACCGGCTCCCATGGCACCTTTCATACCGAACAGGCCATTGCCTACGGCACTAAAATGGTCGGCGGTATTACGCCGGGCAAGGGCGGCACCAAGCATCTGGATTTGCCAGTGTTTAATACAGTCAAAGAAGCGGTTTTAGAGACCGGCGCCACGGCCACCTCGATTTATGTACCACCCCCTTTTGCAGCGGATGCAATCCTTGAAGCGATTGATGCGGAGCTACCGCTGATTGTGGCGATCACCGAGGGTATCCCGGTGCTCGACATGGTTAAGGTGAAACGGGCTTTGAGCGGCTCAAAATCGCGCCTGATCGGTCCCAATTGTCCAGGCGTTATTACCCCCGACGAATGTAAGATCGGCATTATGCCAGGGCATATTCATCAACGCGGCACGGTGGGCATTGTCTCACGGTCCGGCACACTCACTTATGAAGCGGTCAAGCAAACCTCTGATGTGGGGCTTGGCCAATCAACGTGTATCGGCATTGGCGGTGATCCGGTCAACGGCACCAATTTCATTGATTGCCTCGATCTGTTCCTCAATGATGAGGAAACACAAAGCATCGTCATGATCGGTGAAATCGGCGGCACGGCAGAAGAAGAAGCGGCGCAGTTCTTGATGGATCATGCCATCAAAAAACCGGTGGTTGGATTTATTGCGGGCCTCACCGCTCCCAAAGGAAAAACCATGGGCCATGCCGGCGCCATTGTTTCAGGCGGCAAAGGTACGGCTGAGGCGAAAATCGAAGCCCTTAAAGCCGCTGGTGCAGCGATTGCTGATAGCCCGGCAAGTTTGGGCACAACCTTGATCGAGTTGCTCGGCTAGTTTTACTGGCGGATCGAAAAACTCATTGAGGCCCACAGGCTTTGCCAGTGCTCGTCTTTTGTAGGCAGACCCTTATTGGTCATGGCAACCGCATTGAGTAGATAGGGGCCGGTGTGCAGCAGGGCAATCAGTGCGCGGCCTTGATTGTCGGTGCGCACAGGTTTTATTTTTTCAGGATCAGTTTTAGTGAGAATGCGGATGAGGGCACCCTCTAATGGCTTGCCATCTTTGAGCAACTGCACGCTTAAGCTTTGGCCTTTTTTGAGGCTAAAGGGGTTTTGCTGGGCGACCAGCTCCAGCGGCATGCCGATGGCTTGATCTGCGCCGCTTGCCTCATCTCCGACCTGCATCAAGGTTTTTGAGCAGCGCACATAATCTTCACGAAATTGCGTTTGCTGGCTCAGCTGTTTTTCATATTGCGTAAGGATCGGCTCAAGGCCTTCAAAAATCAGATAGGTTTTGAATTTTTTGAAGCTTTTGAAGGTCAGCTTGTCGGGTGTGCTGTGAAAGGTCAGTATTTTGAGACCCGGTTTCTTGAAATTCAGCACAGCGGCTGGATCATCTCCCATGATGCCAGCGATATTTGATCGCTTGCCTTCTTGCGTAATCGTAAAGCTTTTGAACCAGTCAGGGACAAAGGGATAGCTTTCGCCCTTGAATTTCTGGCCAATAAAATGGCGCAGATTGACGTTTTGGCCAATGGTGGGGCGGTATGTTTCTGGCTCCATCCAGAATTCGTGAGACGTTGCAGGTATAAAAGTGCCCACGAGCATGGTGAGCGCCAAAGCGGGGGCTGTCGTGCTAATATATGATGATAAGGGGGACCAAATTTTTTTCATGGCGTTATTTGTTTTTACCTCTAAAATATGGTTTATGGCCCTATTATGGGACCGCATGCATCGTGTGGTGGGGTAGTATAATAGGGAGTTGCACTTTTGAGCAATCGGTCGAGCCAACAATTTCTTGTGACACTGCTCTTGTTGTTATTCCAGCAGTTTTTTGCACAAAGTGCTTTGGCTCACAAAATCCGCCCGGCGATTATTGACGTGCAATTTTTAAGCGATGGGCAATACAGGCTTTCAATAAAAACCAATCTTGAAGCCCGGATCGCGCGCATTAAACCCGAGCATGGAGAGACCAATTTATCGCCGCAAGCGCTTGAATATAACACTTTTCGAGGCCTATCATCCACACAGTTACAACAGCGCTTTGCGGCATTTCGTGCGCAATGGCTGCGCTCCATCAGTTTCGAGTTTGATGGCCAGCGCGTCAGCCCGAAAATAGATAAACTCCAGATACCGCCGATTGGCGACACCGCATTGGCGCGTGTTTCGGTCATTACTTTATCGGGTCTCATTCCGCCGCGAACAAGGCAGTTCCGTTTTGCCATAGGAGATGTTCGCACGGCTATTTTGCGGGTCAAGCGCGCGGGTATCGACCAAATGGTGACGGCCTTGCTGAAAACGGGAGCTAAAAGCGAGGCTATTCCGCTGGCGGGTGTCGTTGAAACATCATTTTGGCGAACCTTTAGCGATTATGTCGGGCTTGGTTTTGAGCATATATTTCCCAAGGGGCTGGATCATATCCTGTTCGTACTGGGGCTTTACCTGCTG
>JAJRQA010000205.1 GCA_024280475.1 Alphaproteobacteria bacterium | reverse complement strand
TTACTTTGATTAAGTTTATAGCTCCATGGCAGGCCAGAATTCTTCCATCCATTTTTCAAACGCCAGTTCTTGTGCTCGCCCTTTTTCAAGGTGCCGCCCTCAAAACCATCTGTCACCACATAGACTTTTTTATAGCCCTTCCCCCACAGAGTATTGGCAGCAGGTGCGCCGCGCGTGCCGCCAGATCGGCACATGATGACAATAGCATCATCCTTACTCATACCGCGTTGAATGAGGGCTGCTTCTATGTCTTGTTCAAAACGGGGGTTTTCAACCATGTTATAAACCGGTTTTTTGGGATTCCAAGCTTTGCGATCAGCCATTTTAAACGGGATATTGATATCAACAGCATCTGTAAATCCAGTGAACATAATCTCTACCGGATCACGCACATCGACAAACAGCACCTTGTCACCATTGGTCTTTTCCATATTATTGGCTTCAATGGAGTTTACATATAGATGCCATTGAGTTTGCTGTTTCGGGCTTTTTGGTTCAGGAGCGGCACTAAGCGTTGCGGCCGTCAATACCGTAAAGCCGACAGCCAGAGCAGCGGTAAATATTTTTTTCATTTCTCTCAAAACCTCTTGGGGTGAAAATCAATCATATAGCTTATATTCGTTAAATCGAATATATGAATATAAGTCGATAATTCAAGAGATACTCAAAAGCAATATTTATTTTACATCTTTATATTCTATCAGGCAACAAACACCTACTTTTTGCGGCCCAGCTTCTTGCGCACAAAATCGGCGATGCCGACATAATCCACTTTGCCGGTGCCCATCAAGGGCAGCTCCTTGATCTTGAGGATCATGCGCGGGATCATAATTTCAGCAATACCAGCTTTTTTACCGGAGGCGAGCAATTCACTGCGATCTGGTTCTTCATGCTCGGTCACCAATACCAAACGTTCACCCTTTTTGTCGTCGGGTACCGCAACCACGGCGTGGGAGAGATCTGGCCAGGTGGTGTTGACATGGGCCTCCACTGCCGTCAGCGAAATCATTTCCCCGGCGATTTTTGCAAAGCGTTTAACGCGCCCGATGATCTCAACGAAGCCATCATCATCAATCGAGACAATATCGCCGGTGTCGTACCAACCATCCTGGACGGGCTGCAATATACCAGGCTGATCCGCCATCATATATCCCAGCATCACATTGGGACCCTTGACGACGAGACGCCCGCCCTCCTTGATACCCGGCACGCGCTCCAGCCGATGCTCGATAGAGGGCATCAAACGTCCAACAGATCCAGCCTTGCAATGCATGGCCGTATTGACCGCCAGCACCGGTGCGGTCTCGGTAGCCCCATAACCCTCAAAGATGCGAATACCAAATTTATCCGACCAGATACGGCGCGTTTCTTTTTTGACCTTTTCCGCTCCGGCAATGACATAGCGGATCGAATAAAAATCATAAGGGTGTGCCATGCGGGCATAGCCACTTAAAAACGTGTCGGTGCCAAACAGAATCGTCGCATCGGTCTCATAGACCATCACAGGCACAATCTTGTAATGCAGCGGTGATGGGTAAAGAAACACTTTGACGCCGCCCAGCAAAGGCAACAAGAATGCCCCCGACAGGCCAAAGCTATGGAACAGGGGCAAGGCGTTAAACACCGTATCCTCGGCGTTCAGATCAATACGGGCACTGACCTGCAAGCGATTGGCCTGCAAATTTGTATGACTAAGAACGACGCCTTTTGGCACCCCTTCTGAACCAGATGTAAATAGCACAACCGCCGCGTCATCTGGCGCTGGGGCGCCGCTCTGGCGTTTATAGGAAAACCGTGAGACCAGCTTTTTTAGGACGCCGGACAGCTTGGCAAATGTGCCGATTTCAGCCTTGATATCTTCGAGATAAACAATATCGACAATATCGCGGATACCTTCAATCATCGGCTTCAGCTCCCCGACCTCAATAAATCGGCGCGACGTTAAAACCGTGTTGAGCTTTGCGGTACAACAGGCCGAGCGCAGATTTTTCAGACCCGTGGAATAGTTGAGGTGGGCGGGCACGCGGCCATAGGCTTGCAGGGCAAAAAAGGTCACGCCCATCGCGTTGGTGTTCGGCAAAAATACCCCAACATGCTCGCCCCGCTTGGTGCGTTTGGCGATGCGCCCGCCAAGCACAAAAGACGCCAGCACAAGCCGATCAAAACTCAAAGGCGCACGTTCCACATCTTCAAGTATGAGGGTCTTGCGGCCATGCTGCAAACGTGCATCAAGCAAGGCGTCAAACAAGGTGCGTTTATAAGGACCAGTCTCAAACACCATTGAGGTCATAACATCATAAAGCTTGTTGCCAATTACTTCGCGCTTGCGCGCACTGGTCAAGCCCTCTGGTGCTTCCAGCTTTTGCGGTGGCATGATGGTAATGGTAATCTTGGGAAACCATTTGGTTTTGATCCGCTTGCCAAGTTTGGAAAATTTTGAATATTGCGCCCCGTCAATGCGCACTGGCAAAATGGGCGCATCCGCATGCAGGGCGATGCTGCCCGGTCCCTCATAGACCTTCATCAAAGCGCCAGTGACGGTGATCCGCCCTTCAGGGAAAATGACGATATGCTGACCGCTTTCAACCGTGCGTACCAAGGTCTTAATGGCCATGGGATTGCTGGGGTCAAGGGGCAGAAAGTCAAAGAACGGAAAGGCGATACGCGCCCACCATTTTTCAGCAATCTGCGTATTGATGGCAAAGCTTGGACTGCCTGGCCAGAACGATGCCAGGATCGGCCCGTCCAGAAAAGACACATGATTGGCGATAATGACCGCCTTATCCCCTGCCTTGGCAATATTCTCAACACCATTGATTTCCACGCGGTAAAGCAATCTGAAAATCTGACGGCCCAGGCCCTTCACAACCTCTTGTGGCAATAGCTTGCAAATATAGGCGGCGACAAATCCGTTCAACACACCAATCGCCAAAAACAATTGCGGGATCGTGTAACCAGCGTTCAGCATCACCCCGGCCAGGAGCGTCGAGACCACCATGAACAGCGCATTGACAATATTGTTGGCGGCAATATTGCGTGACACATGATCAGGGTCAGAGCTTTCTTGAATAAGCGCATAGAGCGGCACCGCATAAAGTCCGCCACTAAAGGCGATCATGAATAGATCAAACAAAATACGCCAATTGGCCGACGCCGACAAAAACTGCCCCACATGCATGAATTGACCAGAGGTCAGACCAGGCGCTGCATTGCGGCTGGCAAAATACAGATCCACGGAAAATATGGTAATGGCCAGCGCCGCCAGTGGTACATATTTGGCCGATACCACACCGTTTAAAAGCCGGTTGCACGCCAGCGACCCAATGGCGATCCCGATGGTAAAAATCGCCACGAACAAGGTGCTGACCATTTCATCGGCGAACAAGGTATCATGGGAGAAGGTTGGAAATTGCGCCAGATAGAGCGCCCCCACCAACCAGAACCACGAGATGCCAAGAATTGACAAGAACACGGTGCGATTGCCGCTGGCATGCTTGATGATGCGGGCGGTTTGCGAAAACAGATTATAGCTGACGCGCAGCTCAGGGTTTTGCGGTTTCATGGCCGGGATTTGACGAGCTGCCAAAAAGCCCATGACGGCCAGGACACTGAGCGACACCGCAACAATCGCTGGTCCCATATGCTGGGTGATCAGCAAGCCCCCATACATGGTGCCGAGTAAAATCGCTAGAAAGGTACCGGTTTCAATCAGCGCATTGCCGCCGATTAGCTCGTCCTTTTTCAGTAATTGCGGCAAAATACCGTATTTTAACGGCCCGAAAAAACTCGATTGTGTGCCCATCAGAAACAGTACAAAAAGCAAAAACTCGATGTTTTGCAGATAAAAGCCAATCGCTGCCAGACCCATCAAAATGATCTCGGCAAATTTGATCCGCCTGATCAGCATGGCCTTGTCATATTTATCGGCCAATTGCCCAGCTGTTGCCGAGAACAAAAAAAACGGCAGGATAAAAATCCCTGCCGCTATGGTGATTATCAGGCGGGCATCATAGCCAGCATTGGCCGCAAGGCCGTAAGTAACAAGAATAACCAGCCCCTGTTTGAAGCCATTATCATTAAATGCCCCTAAAGCCTGCGTGACAAACAGCGGAAAAAAGCGCTTTAAACGTAGCAGATGAAACTGGGATTGCTGCATATATGGGCTGTATTTACTGTTTTTCCGAAATCAATGACTGACCATACTCTATCATGGGAAAGGGATTTGTGTTTCCTTTTATTGTTACGCAGAAAAGCGTGCTATAGGCGAGAGGGAAAAAAGGAGGCAGATTCATGGAAAGAACATTAGTGAAAATGGAAAAAGTCAGCCACTTGGTTGGCAATGCCTTTGTGAAACTGTTTCACACATTGGCATTGTTTGCGATTGGCGGTGCAATTTTCTGGGCCGGAGCAGAAAAATATATGGGCATGGCCGCCAAGGGGCATTTCTCTATTGATGATATTTTGCTGCTGTTTATCTATCTGGAACTTGGCGCCATGGTAGGGATCTATTTTAAAACCGCCAAGCTGCCAGTGCGTTTTTTGATCTATATCTCGATCACCGCGCTCACCCGGGTCATGATTGGCATGCTTACCGCGTCCCACAAAGCCGAACTTGGCGTATTGATCGCCTGCGGGGCCATCTTCACTCTTACATTGTCCACTCTTGTCATTCGCTATGGTTCTTATAAAATGCCACTCGATACCGGACTGGAGGAACTATCCGATCATATGCCTGTCGCCAAAAAGAAAGACGTGAAGAATGATTGAAACGGGTAAAATCGGGGTCCTTTTGATCAATCTTGGTTCCCCAGACGGGACCGACTTCTGGTCGGTGCGCCGCTATTTGAAAGAGTTTTTGGGCGACCGCCGGGTCGTGGAAATCCCGCGCCCGATCTGGTGGCTGATCCTCAATGGCATTATTCTTAATACCCGCCCGCAAAAAAGTGGCAAAAAATATGAAGAGGTATGGGACAAGAAAAATGATCTCGCACCACTTATCTCCATCACCAAAGACACCAGCGAAAAACTCGCCGCACATTTGAGCGGCGACAAGCAGCTGATCATCGATTGGGCGATGCGCTATGGCAAACCCAGTATTGCCTCGCGTATTGATCACCTGATGGAGCAAGGCTGTCAGCGCATCTTGCTGTTTCCGCTCTATCCTCAATATTCCGCCAGCACCACGGCAACCGTCATTGATGCTGCTGCTGACGCACTTAGAAAGATCCGTCACCAGCCAGCAATACGATCCGTTCTCCCCTATTATAGTGAGCCCTCTTATATTGAAGCGCTCTCCTCGTCTTTGACCAACAAGCTCAAGCAACTCGATTTTGCCCCAGACGTGATCATCGCCTCGTTTCATGGTTTGCCGCAATTATTTGCCGACCGCGGCGATCCCTACCCGCAACATTGCGAGCAAACCTTCAAACTACTGAAAAAAGCCCTTGGCTCCGATGGTTACAAACTACAAATGACTTACCAGTCGCGCTTTGGACCGGCTAACTGGCTGCAACCCTATACGGACAAGACCCTTGAAAAACTGGCCAGCGACGGCGTCGAAAATGTCGTGGTGCTGACCCCGGGCTTCGCGGCCGATTGCCTTGAGACACTCGAAGAAATCAGTATTGAAAATAAAGATATTTTTAAAGCAGCCGGCGGTAAAAATTTTACCGCCATCCCCTGCCTTAACGATAGCAAGGATGCTATAGAAATGATGAGCACTCTTATCAAGCGGGAATTGCAAGGCTGGAACTAGATCCTTCAATATTCTTGATACGATTTTATTAATATAATTCAATTAGTTGTTCGATTATCTCTTTAAAAGTAATCGCATAACAACCAAATAGATAGTCAGACATCATCTTAAAAGGGGTCCCATAAATGCCAGGATTTGATATCTTTGTTCTTGTTCTTGTCGCTTTATTCTTCGTTCTCGCGGCTTCCGTCGTCAAAATCGTACCGCAGGGCTTTAACTATACCGTTGAGCGCCTTGGTCGCTATACTCATACCCTTAAGCCAGGGCTGGGCATCATCATGCCGTTCATCGACACCATCGGTCACAAAATCAATGTGATGGAGCAGGTGCTTGATATTCCCTCCCAGGAAGTAATTTCCAAAGACAATGCCATGCTGACGGTTGATGGAGTGGCCTTTTTCCAGGTACTTGATGCCGCCCAAGCCAGCTATGAAGTGCACAATCTGCGCCGCGCCATGCTCAATCTGACCATGACCAATATCCGTACGGTGATCGGCTCCATGGACCTTGACGAAGTCCTGTCTGAGCGCGAGACCATCAATGCCAAGCTGCTGACGGTCGTTGATGAGGCGACAAATCTATGGGGCGTGAAAGTCACCCGCATCGAGATCAAGGACATCACACCGCCGCGCGATCTGGTCGAGGCCATGGGCCGCCAGATGAAGGCCGAACGCTTGAAGCGCGCCGAGAT
>JAJRQA010000204.1 GCA_024280475.1 Alphaproteobacteria bacterium | reverse complement strand
GTGGAATGCTGCCATCCATGCAGTAATAATCCGGCGACAGGCGGCCAATAGCTGGAAAAGCTGACTTGCGCCCTTTCCAGAACAGTACGCGCTCGGCTTCATTTTGCGATACTTTGATGGTCGTGGCACCTTGTTTTTTGAATATATTTTCGATGCGGGTGATAGTGGCATCGACCTCGGCATCGGTGCCGTCCAGTTCACATAATAAAAGCGCATGGCTTTGTATTGGATATCCAGCATGCGCAAAATCTTCACTTGCCGTAATGGCCAGATGATCCATCATTTCAAGACCGGCTGGGATGATACCGTCGGCGATTATATCCCTGACCGCGTCCCCGGCTTGAATAACGCTGTCAAAACCCGCCATCACCACCCTTGCATTTTCAGGGATCGGTAATAGTTTGACGGTGATTTCCACCATAATGCCAAGCAGTCCCTCAGATCCCGTCATCAGGGCCAAAAGATCCAGCCCGGGCGTGTCTAGGGCTTGCGAACCGATGGTCAAAAACTCGCCTTGCGCGGTGATCATTTTCAGCTCGAGAATATTGTGCACGGTCAGCCCGTATTTGAGGCAATGAACGCCGCCCGAATTTTCAGCGACATTGCCGCCAATGGTGCAGGCAATCTGTGAGGAGGGATCGGGGGCATAATAAAGGCCCAGATCGCGGACAGCTTGCGAGATCGACAGATTGGTGACACCGGGCTGCACACGCATGGTGCGCGCGTCCGCGTCAATTTCAAGAATTCTATTGAATTTAGCAAGGCCCAGCAGTACCCCTTGTTCGTTCGGCATGGCCCCTGCACAAAGGCTTGTGCCAGCCCCGCGTGCGACGATGGGAACCCGCTTTTCATGACAGATCGCGACGATTTTTTCGACCTGCTCGATGGTGTCGGGCAAAACCACCAGCAAGGGCATTTCGCAATAGGCAGACAGGCCATCGCATTCATAGGGCTTTTGGGTCTCCGCGTCCGCGATAATGCTATCTGCTGGCAGGAAGGAAGAAAATTCTTTCACCAGCTCATTGCGAACCATCTTGTTGGTATCAGGCATAAAAACCTCGGTTTCCTGTTCAGCCATGCTGGTCTGATCCTATGGCAGTTGCGTATCGTTGCCAATCGATAATTGACCAGTACCTGCGCTAGCCACATAGCGATCTGCGCGAACATCAAGGACAGTGCCCGCATGGTTCTTGTATAGTGTGAGCACTGGAATCGGAATGTCTATAAGCGCGATGACACCTTACGATTAGCCAGGCCCGCTATGTGATCGAGAATGGTTTGTTAAAACCCTTTGTGTAAATCCGCCATTTTTTGGGGTTTGTGTTCTTGGCGCGCTTGGTTTATGCCCCATATATGAGCGAACAAATTTCATCCCACAGACTTTACATCGATGCGCCGCTGGCACCCGATCTGGCTTTTAGTTGCGCCCCGACGCAGGCCCACTATCTGCTAAGCGTTTTGCGCCTTGGTGAAGGGGCTTTGCTGCCTGTTTTTAATGGCCGCGAAGGAGAGTGGCTGGCCCGAATACGTCTGGCTGGCAAAAAGAAATGCGATCTCATCATTGTCGAGCAATTGCGCAAACAGCAGGCCGGCCCCGCCATTCATTATCTGTTTGCGCCGCTCAAAAAGGCGCGGCTAGATTATATGGCACAAAAGGCTACGGAACTTGGGGTGCAGACCCTGCGTCCCGTGCTGACAAGGCGCACCAATGTGGCGCGCATCAATGATGGCCGCTTGCGGGCTAATGTGATCGAAGCTGCCGAACAATGCGGCGTGTTGCGTGTTCCGCAAATCCTTGAGCCATGCAAATTGGAGCAGCTCCTCGGGCAATGGGATGCTGATATTCCGATCATTTTTTGCGATGAAGCAGCCCCCATAAAATCGCCGATTGAGGCGTTGTCGCTATTGCCCGCAAACGCTCCCATAGGGGTGCTGATTGGTCCTGAAGGGGGATTTGATAAACATGAACGCGCGCAATTGAGTGAGCTTTCTTTTGTTCATGCGATTTCGTTGGGACCACGGGTTATGCGCGCTGATACGGCTGCGGTGGCCGCGTTGTCACTGGTCAATGCGGTGCTATATGACTGGCGATGACGCGGGATGCTTGCAACTGAGGTTCACTCGCGCCATAAGAAAGCTTTTACAGACCAGTTGGTCTTTTTTGATCTGATATGAGGAAATTGCTATGGTGGATAGTGGAAAATCTCCAATTGTTGAACATCGCGATGAGCTGGTGGCCTATCTGGCGTCAGGGTGCAAGCCAAAAAGCGATTGGCGCATTGGCACCGAGCATGAAAAATTTGGCTTTCATACAGAAGACTGTTCACCATTACCTTATGAGGGTGAGCGCGGCATCAAGGCCCTGCTGACAGGGATGAAGGATCAGTGCGACTGGGTTTTGGAATATGAGGGCGAGAATATCATCGGTCTGCACTGCCCGCAGCGTGGCTCGGTGACATTGGAGCCAGGGGGGCAGTTTGAACTCTCAGGGGCACCCCTTGAAAATATCCACGATACCTGTTGCGAGGTGATGCGCCATCTTGATGATGTGAAAAAAGTCGCGGGGCCTCTCGATATCAAATTTTTGGGCATGGGATTTTCTCCCAAATGGCAGCTCGACGAAATTCCGGTCATGCCCAAGGGACGTTACAAAATCATGCGCGCCTATATGCAAAAGGTTGGCAATCATGGTCTCGACATGATGTTTCGATCTTCCACAGTGCAGGTCAATCTGGATTTCTCGTCTGAAGCCGACATGGTCAAAAAACTGCGCATATCGCTGGCGCTGCAACCTATCGCAACTGCGCTGTTTGCCAGTTCGCCGTTTACCGACGGCAAGCCCAATGGCTATTTATCATATCGATCCCAGATCTGGCGCGATACTGACGCTGATCGCACAGGCATGATCCCCTTTGCTTTTGAACACGGTATGGGGTTTGAGCGTTATACTGACTATGCGCTTGATACACCGATGTATTTTGTCTATCGGGGCGGTACCTATATTGATGCCTCAGGGCAGAGTTTTCGTGATTTTCTGGCAGGCAAGCTGCCAGCCTTGCCCGGTGAAAAACCAACCCTTGCTGATTGGGAAAGCCATTTGACAACCCTGTTCCCAGAGGTGCGGATCAAGCGCTATATGGAAATGCGCGGCGCCGATAGCGGTCGCTGGCGTGAATTATGCGCACTGCCAGCCTTCTGGACCGGGCTTTTATATGATCAAGGCGCGCTGGATGCCGCCTATGACCTCATCAAGGACTGGAGTGAGATTGAGCGCCAGGACTTGCGCGATATGGTTCCCAAAACAGCGCTGCAGACGCCGTTTCGCAGCGGTACATTGCTGGATATTGCACGCGAGGTCATGAATATTTCAAGAGCTGGGCTAAAAGCGCGCGCTTGCCACAATGACAGCGGAGATGATGAACGGGTATTCCTTGGTGCCGTTGAAGATGTGGTTGAGGAAGGGCGCACCCGTTCTGAACGTTTGCTGGAGCAATATGCCAATGAATGGCAGGGCAATATTGACCATTTGTTCAAAAATCATGCATATTAGCTTCAAGAATTCGATCAGATCAAGGTTTGTTGCGAGAGGACCAGGATATGTCTGGTGTTAGCGAAACGCAATTCTTCGCCTGGTTTGGCGCGTTGGTCGGACCATTGATTGCCTATGGCATCTGGATGCAGGTCAAGCTGATGGGCTCCAAGGAGGGTGAAAAATTTCTCCAAGACCGTGCATTAGCGCAATCTGGCACGAAGCGCGCGAACAAGGCATTTGGAGCAGAGGGAGCGGAAATAGCTGGCAAAGCAGCCAAACTCGGTGTTGGTCTGGAGGCCGCCAAGGGAGCCTATGGAGACGAGGTGTCTTCGATGGTCCAAGATGCCTTTACCTTTTTCAAATATTATATTGCCTATGCGTTGGTGGTGGCTTTACTTGCGTATATGTATTTCTCTTGATCTTGGTTCGAGCGATGCTTCTCGAGTGGTTTGCGATTATTCGGCTATCGCTGTCTGGCAAGTCGTCAAACCCTTTTTGAAGCAAGCGCTATATTGGTTGGCCAGGCGAATACGCTCAGAGGTCTGGGGATGAGAAGACAGGTAATCCCAGAAACTGGCTTCATCTGTTTTGGCAGTTTTTGCTGTTTTAGTTTTTTCTGATTTCGCGCTTTTGGACTTTTTGGTTTTCTTTTTGTGTTCGAGTGAAAGTCCCTCAACATGCTTTGTTATACGGTCCATGATGGTTGAAAATGAGGTAGGATCTATCTTGGCCT
>JAJRQA010000203.1 GCA_024280475.1 Alphaproteobacteria bacterium | reverse complement strand
TAAATGCCTATAAGAATTTTCTTCAGGTGGGCATATCCTCCCCCTGCGCCCGGATAGCTCAGTTGGTAGAGCAGCGGATTGAAAATCCGCGTGTCGGTGGTTCAAATCCGCCTCCGGGCACCATATAAATCAAGCACTTAGTGAATATTTTGATCGTCTGAAATAGTGCTGCGGGTACCATATGGGTACCAGAGCGATCATCATAATAAAGAGCGCTCGACGTATGGGGGTGCCGGGTACCAGTGGATATCTGAAAAAAATGCCCAATCAGCCAAGGCAAGCACAACTTTTTCTACTTGGCGATAGCAGTTTTGTAGCATAGCAATATAGCCGCGCTCCCCTACCTTTACCCCTTACAATGCCCCTACCAATAATAGAGTCAGGGGGGATATGTGAAAAATCGCCTTGTTTTGGGCTGTTGCTGGGATTTCTGCTTCGCGACTTTAACCTGTTCTCAGGTAAAAAGGCCGCCAGCGACCAAATAGGACCATTTCGCGCCGGGGCGCGAGCGTTCATGTCATCCGAATGGTCATGCCTTGGCGCGGTTGCGTGGGTGCTTTATTCAGTGGCCTTGGCTTCGTGGCATTCTCTATCATCATGCCGACTGTCAAAAATGACACTTGATTGCCATTCTCATTTTCAGGGGCGCGTGATTCGCCCAGTCATTTCCCAAGTTGCGAAATAAACCTATGCGCCCGTCACCGGCAGTGTGGCCATGGCGTCAGGGCACGCCAGTCCCCTGGATTTTTCAAACAGTTGACTTTTTAGCCGGGCGCGTCGAACGGTCAATGGTCTGCCCGCGCAAACGTGTGAACCATTGACCGTCCGCCTATAACCCCCGGCCTTGTTTTGTCCCTGTTGTTTGAGAAAAATCAGGAGACAGACCAATGACCAGCCTTTTCGCCCAGCCCTATGACATTAGCGCAAGTGGATTTTATTTCGACAGTTTTGAGGCCTATGTCGACAAATCGGCCAAGCTGAAAAACAAGCTTGGCCAGCCTGTCGAAGAATTTGAAATTCAGTTCATCGATGGCGACGATATCGACAGCGCCCTTGCCAATGCCTGGGACATTCATCAAACCGACCTGTCCGCATTTTTTGAGGCTGTTGACGATTGGGACGAGCATCAAAAGCGCCTCTTCATTATCGCGGTTGGTCAATGTGGCTACAGTTTTGATCCGGCCAGCGATCACCCTGACCAGTTCGAAGTCGACATTTATGAAATGGACAGCCTCACCGACCTTGCCGAACATTTTGTCGACGAAGGCTTTTATGGCGACATCCCCGAGCGCCTGCAATTCTATATTGACCATGACGCCATCGCCCGTGATCTGGCGGTCGAGTACTCAGAGCTGACCATTGCTGGCAAGCGTTTCGTCTATGCCTGCCGATAAAGCACAATACATGGGCGTGGCCATCACAGGCCGCGCCTTCTCGCATCATGTCAAGTCGCGCCGGGGCGTTTGATATGCTAATCTGTGGGCAGACGTTTCTCAAAATCATTTTGGTTGTCCAACCGCTCCGCTATTTGAGAACGGAAGCGGCCTCATTGTCAGTCGTCCGCGCAGACTCCCCTGCGCGGACAACCTGCCAAGGAGGTAAACCATGGCAAATCATCAAGCATCTGCTACGCGAATAGCAGAACTTAACGACGAATTCCGGCACCGAGGTACCGGTGGCTCCATCTATATCACAGCTGGAATTCATGCAAAAGGCCCTGAGTTCGCAATCCGGGCACGCGCCGAAGTCGCGGCTTTTGAGGCGTTCGACAAGGACAATGATCCCTATGGCCATCACGACTTTGGTTGTGTGACCATCGAGGGGCAAAAAGTGTTCTGGAAGATCGACTATTACGATAAAATGCGTGAGTACGGATCAGAAGATCCCGGCGATCCCAGCAAAACACACCGCGTCCTGACCATCATGTTCTCTTATGAGTATTGATTGTTGGTGTTGGGTAATACCGCCCCATCTGTGTTATGCAGGTGGGGTGGTTTTATGAACACGAATCATAATATATAGACTCATAAGAGATTTTCATTTTAAGGATCGGAAAATGGTGGAATCACCAGTAACCCCCAAATATCACCGGCAACGGTTCCTTCTGCTATTATTGCAGATGGCTGGCGGAAATTTATCCAAAACAGAGCTGCAAAAGCTTCTGTTTTTAGCGAATAAAGAAGCGGGTCTTACCCACTACGACTTTGTCCCATACCGCTTTGGCTGTTTTTCATTCCAGGCCCAAGCTGACCTAGAAATACTCCGTTCGCGTAGATGGATTGATATTGTAGACGGCAAAATAGTATTGATATCCCAGAGATTGACAAAGACTGGATTAAGCACCCTCGACTTAAAAAATGTTCATGATCTGATTGCCAGAACAGCGAAACTTCGCGGTAAAGCATTGGTTCGATATGTTTATCGTAAGTATCCATATTTTGCGATAAAAAGCGAAATTGCTCAAAAAATCATGAATATTGATGACTTAAAGGTTATCCAACAGCAACGGCATAGTTTAAAATATGATGGTCAGGCTCTTTTTACTGTCGGTTACGAGGGATCAAGTTTTGAGGCCTATATCAACAAACTAATCAAAAATGATATTCGTCTTTTATGTGATGTTCGCAAAAACCCTTTGAGTCGCAAATTTGGCTTTTCTAAAGGTAGACTTTCAAATGCTCTACCTAAAATAGGCATTGCCTATGTTCATATCCCCGAACTTGGCATCATCTCGCAAAAAAGACAAAATCTCAATGGTGACATAGACTACATTAATCTGTTTAAAGAATATCGCTTAACTTTACCAAGTAGAGAGCCAGCTCTCCTAGAACTTGTCAGCCTTTTAGAGCAATATCAGAGAATCGCACTTACCTGTTTTGAAAAAGATCACATCAGTTGCCATCGACATTGCGTTAGTGATCATCTCGAAAATAGGCTGGAGATAGAGGCGGTTCATCTATGAGTGAGAAGCGGCGCGTGTTCATCACCGTAAAAACCTACCCCACAATTTCAAAAAAATATGATGAGCTTGTATGTACGGCGGGCATTCTTGATGATGGGTCATGGGTACGTATTTACCCACTTCCCTTTCGGAAGCTAGAATATGAAAATCGATATAAAAAATTTCAATGGCTTGAACTTCCAATATCGAAAAACACCAGTGATAGCCGGCCTGAGAGCTATAAAATTGATGATATAGATCAAGTAAAGGCTCTCGATATTATCGAAGCCAAGAAAGGGGGGTGGGCGGAGCGAAAACGTATCATTCTCGAAAAAAACGAGCTGTTCACTGACCTCACTGCTTTGATTGAAAGAGCTAAGTATAATGAACTATCGCTCGCTATTTTCAAACCGGCAAAAATTACAGATTTCATAGTAGAGGAAGTTGCGCGGGAATGGAGCCAGGATAAACTCGATACCCTTCATAAAAAGGCCCAACAATTATCTCTCTTTCAAACTGAAGAAGAGGTAAAACAAGAATTTTCTGTCGTCAGAAAATTACCTTACAAATTTTCATATAGATTTGAAGATGCAAAAGGTCGTAAATCAAAAATGATGATTGAGGATTGGGAGCTTGGCATGCTTTATTGGAACTGTCTGGAGCAGTGTGATGGAGATGAGGAGAGAGCAATTGAAAAAGTCCGGCAGAAATATTTTGACTTCTTTCTAACGAGAGATATCTACCTTTTTCTTGGAACAACAAAACAATTTCATGGTTGGGCATCAAACCCTTTCATTATTATTGGTGTTTTTTATCCCCCGGTAGACAATCAACAAATCCTTTTATAGCTTCCTATTTCTTTTCTGGGGATAGACTATTTGGCTTCCTACTCTTCCTTGGTACACTTATGCATATGAGTAATAACAATAATTTTATTTTTAACTCTGACCATGGTCTACCGGGAACGAGCGAGAAATATCAACCTGCCCCACCACGTCCTGCCATGACCTCTGATGAAGCGGCAGACACCAGCGCCGAGCCATGGCCGCTCGCGTTTGGTCATGATGAACCTCTGCGCCAGACCGCGCCACAGCGCGAACAAGCAGATGCCCCTGTTGAGAATGAGCCTTTTGTTACGCCAAGTGAAGAGCCGCGCCCGAACATGTCAAAGAGTATGTCAGACCATGGCGAGGCGGTTTTTTCTGATGTGGTCGAACATGGTCCTGTGGATGAAGGGCAGTTGATGCCCGAGCCGGTCACAGCAGATGAACCGACATGGCCGGTCGTGGTCGAGGAGGAGGTTGTTAAAAGTGAACCGGTTGAGGAAACAACAAGGCAAGTCGAAACGCCAGCTGTTGAATCCCCGCCAGAGTCCGCTGATCTGGTCACGGTCGAAGAGGCGGTGCAGATTTTCAGGGAACGTGGCCTGCCACGGCATATGCGCACCATCCAGAAATATTGTTCGCGCAAGACCGGACGGGTTCTGGAGAGCTATCAGGTGCCGACCGAAAATGGAATTCGCTACATGATCGAACGCTCTTCGATTGACCGGTTTATTGGCGACGCGGCGATGCAGGCCCCAACCGGCAAGCTGGAGAATGCCCCCCTGTCTGAACCGGCCAAGAGGGAACAGGGCAGACAGGCAGAAACTGTTCCGGTGGCCGATCAAATCGATATTTTCGATCATCCTTACATCAAAAAGCTTGAGAAACAGGTCGAGCGTCTTGAAAGCCGCAATGAACAATTACAGGCCAATATCCAGAATGTGCTGGAACAGGCCAATGAGCGCCTTGTGGAGCTGCAAAAAGCGGCGGCTGTGGCGCAGAGCGAAAGCCTTGGCAAGTTCCTGCTTGAAAGCGAGCGCATTCGGGGCGGACAGGAAAAAACACCGCCCATAACTGTCAACAGGGGAGCGGGCGAGTTCCCGGAATTTGATGTATAATAAACGCATATGGATCACATCAAAAACAGTTTGGCGAGGCATCAAAACATCATCCTCAAAGGGTTTGATCCTGTGTCGGCGCAAGGCTTTACGCAGGTGCCAAATTTCATATTAAAATCAAAACATTTGTCTGTGGGAGCCAAGCTCACCTATGCCATGCTGCTTTCCTATGCGTGGCAGAATGATTTTTCATTTCCCGGTCAGCAAAAGCTTGCCGAGGACATGGGGTCGGGCAAGCGATCAGTGGTGCGCTATATTGATGAGCTGGCGAAAAATGGCGCTGTGACCATCGAGCGACGTGGCCTCAACAAGACCAATATCTACACCTTGCACCACACCATCAAGCCACCGCGTACATAGTTGGCAGGACTGGAAGTGCCAGATTGGCGCATCAAGAAATGCCAGATTGTCCCCGCCAGAGACGCCAGATTGGCACTTCCTTCTATATAAGAATACTCAGGTAAAAATACCCAAAAAAAAAATATTCAGTTCGAACGGATTTGTTTTTGAACCAACGACAAACGACTTTGAAAAAACGGGTCAAACCACGCAACAGATTGGCAAATCTGTCAAGTCGGTGGTTTTTTAGAGGAATTTGGGTATGGAAACGGTCTATGGGACGCCAAAGGAAACTTGTGCGACACTTGATCTATCAAGTGGATTGCAGTTTTGGCCACTCGCCTTTTGCCAAATGCTGTGGTAAACTCAAAGCTATAAGAAATTGCTTATGGTTCATATGGATATGTTTATGCCGACGTTTAAAAAAGTCATCAGAGCTGGCGAACTTCCTGTTGATTGGGCTGGTAAATTTACCAATCCAGATCAACTTGTTGTCGTGACGATCAGCGATACGGATCAGGCCACGCAGATTGCCGGTCAGCACCGGCTTGAAGACGGGATCAATCTGGCGGCTCCAGGTGAGGCCGATAAGGTGTCTTTGCGAGTAATGCCGTTGAGCCAGCAAAAGCAGGTCTATGAGACGGCCATCCAGCGAGCCGCTTCCCAACCCGGTCGCAAGGTCAGCAAAGCCGATATTATAGCAGGCGCACTCAAGCTTTCCCACAATGGCTGAATTTCTTCTCAGCGATGACGCGGCGCTGGATATGCAATATATTTATCGTCAGGGGCTGGAGCGTTTTGGGCAGGCGCAGGCTGACAAATATCTTAATGAGCTTTTTGATCTGTTTGATTTACTGGCGACAACTCCAAATATGGGCACAATGTTCGATGTGCAAGGTGCCGCCTATCGGCGGCACCCGCACAAAGCGCATGTGCTGGTTTTTGAGCCGCTGGAAAATGCAACGGGTGTGAAAATTTTGCGGGTATTTTATGGAGCGTCGGATTATTTTCGCCAGCTGTAGTTTTGTTTTTTGGGCGGGTTGGACGTTCCCCTCTGGCTTGTTCAAATGGAAAAGGATTTGTCGGGTCGGGTGCTCGTGAACCGAGCCAGATTCCGCAAGCTTCACCAGTCTCGGCCATATGGCGTCGCCCCCTAACGCGAAGGTGCTCATGGTTCACCAAAAAGAGGGAGCCGTCTCCTCGCATTGCGCCACCTGTCCCCACCAGCACAAGGTAAGTGGGCGACAGGTGGCTCCGAAAAGAGGGACAGCTTGGCCTCTTGCTTTCTCAATATAAAAGGGACTGACATTTGCGTGTCAGTCCCCCATTTTTCCGCACATGACAGCACGGCAATTACAGCTTTTTCTCTTCCTCTTCTTTTTCCTTGAAGCGGCGCAGCACTAGACGACCATTGGTTGGCAAGGCCTGCAAGACGATGTTCATACCGTCCTTGTCTTTGTGAGGGAATGCCGCCCCCACTTTCAGCCAGAACGCATCCTGATCATCACCGCGATCCTCGACAATAAAAACATCAAAGACCGGTTTTGAATTTGAAGCCATTTTGAAATCCTCCGTAATTGTGTTGCCAAAAATGATTGATTGAACAACACCTTCAGTGTGCCAGAAGCTAACGGACACGCAATATTGACAGCCTGTGGAATGTGTGGCGTGGCAAAATTTCCCCCTTCAAAGAAAAGGTAAAACAAAAGGACAAATGAAAGTTGATTGCTCAAAAAAGTGGAGCAACCCGGCAACTCCATGTCAGCAATGGAGAGCTGGATAAAATGATAAAAATGAAACCACGATTTGAGCAAGGGAAGGCGCGGTGATACCGCGCCTTGCATATTTCTTTTGCCCCCAATCGTCGGTCGGCTGTTGCCGCCCGACTTCGAAGCTGCCATCGCGCAATTTTTAAAGAATAATCAAAATGTCCAATATGCGCGACTGCACCACCCTCCCCCTGTTTGGGGGAGGCGGCTTCGGCCACTCGCATCTACCTATTAGCGGTATCTGCTCGGACTGTCAGCTTCGAAGTCGGGCTGCAAAACCAAAGCAAGCCTTCTCACATGTGAGTGGCGGGCGGGCAATTTATACGAAGATGTGCCGACGATTGGGGGCGCTGCTAGCGAGAAAGGTTAGTTTTAAACACTAGGCGAAGCAATTATTGGTTAGCTGAATTCAATTCTTGCATCCACCAATCATAACTTGCCTTTAAAGCTGTTGGGATATTAGCTCCCTCCAAAAGGCCTACTAATTCAGCAAACCGTTTTTTACATACGAGATAAGTAGCAATTTTATTTCCGGCCAAAGTTTTGCTATTTGGAGTTGAAAACATCATCTCCATCGCCTTTGGCGAAAAGTCTCTAATCATTTCAGCATAATGCCTATCTGCTGCCCAAGAGACGCCGTATTGATTGCCTATTGCGCAAGAAACAACTACTTGAACAAACTTCCATCGAACACTATCTGGTACTACTGAAGCACCAACAATCTCATGCAACCGAGCGGCGAAAGGTGGTTCATTGTAAAAATTGTTCATACCTTGATGAGCGGCGTTTAACCGATCACAAGCAGTTGAAACAATAGTATGTCGTTCAGGTTCAGAAAGCAGCTCAAGTAGATCAAACCGTGTGAAAAAATCACGTGATGCACCAGCTTTCTCAACTTCACCTTTCCCAACGTACGCTTGGTGCTGATCAATGATTGTCGCCGGAACGCCATCAAGCTCAATTGCAGGCAAAAAGAGCGTGGAGCAATTTGTCCGGGCACTTTGGCCTAGCGCTTCATCACAGTACATTCCATGTAGTGCAGTCGCAATTAATTCACGTTGAGCAGAATGAGTGCCCTTTATTGCCTCCGACCAATACATGGACTGGTCGTCATTAAAATGACCAGCCTTAATCGCCTCAATGAGACTATTGAAATTCACACCAGCTGGAACATTAACGTCACTGAGAGCAGATCGTGCGCACCTGCTGATAAAATTTACGACTTCATCTTCATCTAGTGCGCCTACTGCTGGATGGGCAGCCGAAAAGCTATTTCGAATTGCGCGGCACTGATCTAATTTAAAGTATCCATCAACGGAAATCAGATTTAGTTCCAAGCAGAGCTTCAACAGCTCATGGTCCATCATCTCCGTGAGCTTCGCCTCATCAATCGATGTGGATGTTAGTTGGGCAACTATTGGCAATCCGAAGCGAATTACTTTTTGTCGTAACTCTACAATCGTCGTATTCCAGATATAGTTGATGGCACTATCAAAAAGGCCAACAGAGACCGCAACACACATCCGGATCATCCGCTCGTCTCTCAGTTCGGGTGGGATCATATTCAATAATCGGGGCAAATTTCCCCATGCATGATCAATCTCACCTTTGGTGGGCAAAACATCTCGTGGAACGCTTAACGCATCCGTAATCTGATCAAGAATATCATTAGTACCCCCGGTGATTGCCGGAAGGTTTGCAATTTGTTTCGCCCCTTCAACATTGAAGTGCAACATCAGTCCACAGCCTTTTTGAAGACCTCATATGGGGTTTTGTAACCGAGACATTTTCTTGGCCACTGGTTCAGTTTGTCCTCGACCGCCTGGACCTGCGCCGGTGTCAGTTTAGTGAAATCTGTGCCTTTTGGGAAGTATTGACGCACCAGCCCGTTGGTATGTTCATTCAGACCGCGCTCCCACGAGTGATATGGCCGGGCAAAATAAATGTCGCAGTCCAGAATTTTGGCGATTTTCTGATGCCACGCAAACTCCTTGCCGTTATCGTATGTAATTGTTTTGATTAAGTCTTTTATCTTTTTCAGTGTCTTTCGACAGGCTTTTGTCACACTCATGGCCTGCTTGTCCGGCAACAGCGCCAGCCT
>JAJRQA010000202.1 GCA_024280475.1 Alphaproteobacteria bacterium | reverse complement strand
AATTTAAAAGCCCGCAAGAAAATACGAGAATTGTCATGATACAGATGCAAACCAATCTTGATGTTGCCGACAATTCGGGTGCAAGGCGTGTTCAGTGCATTAAGGTGCTGGGTGGATCAAAACGCAAATATGCATCCGTTGGCGATATTATTGTTGTCTCCGTGAAGGAAGCTATTCCCCGCGGTAAGGTCAAAAAAGGCCAGGTCATGAAGGCCGTGGTTGTGCGTACCGCTCATCCCGTGCGTCGCGCCGACGGCAGTTCGATCCGTTTTGATCGCAACGCCGCCGTTATGATCAATGCGCAGGGCGAACCTGTTGGAACACGTATTTTTGGTCCTGTGACCCGCGAACTTCGCGGCAAGAAACATATGAAAATCGTTTCATTGGCACCGGAGGTAATCTAATGGCTATGAAATATAAAAAAGGCGACAAGGTTATTGTAACAACCGGTCGCGACAAGGGGCAGGCTGGATCAATCCTGAAGATGCTGCGCGATGAAGATCGCGCCATCGTGCAAGGAGTGAACATGGTCAAGCGCCATCAAAAGCAATCGCAGACGGATGAAGGCGGCATTATTTCTAAAGAATCCCCCATTCATCTTTCAAATTTGATGCATGTAGACCCAACTGATGGAAAGCCCACAAGAGTTGGCTTCAAGATATTGGAAGACGGACGCAAAGTGCGTTTCGCCAAGCGTTCAGGAGAAGTAATCGATGGCTGAAACATATGTTCCTCGTATGAAGCAGCATTATAATGCTGTCGTGCGGGACGAGCTGATAAAAGAATTCAGCCTGAAAAACGTAATGCAGGTGCCCAAACTTGAGAAGATTATTCTCAATATGGGTGTTGGCGCTGGTGTTGATGACAAGAAAAAAGTCACGGTTGCGGCCGACGCACTTTCATTGATTGCAGGTCAAAAGTCGATTATTACGCGTTCGCGCAAATCGATTGCGGGTTTCAAGCTGCGTGAAGGGATGGCCGTTGGCACAAAAGTCACGCTGCGCAAAAACCGCATGTATGAGTTTATTGATCGATTGGTGCACATTGCTATGCCACGCATCCGGGATTTTCGGGGATTGAACTCCAAGAGTTTTGATGGGCGCGGTAATTTTGCCATGGGTATCAAAGAGCATATTGTTTTTCCCGAAATCGATTATGACAAAGTCGATCAGATACTCGGGATGGACATCATTGTTTGCACTACGAGCGATAATGATGACGAGGCAAGAGCCTTGTTAAAGGGATTTGACTTTCCGTTTAATGACTAAGCATTGGGTTAGTATTGATCTATTACGCAGTTGAAACGGGTTTAAGAGTGAAAAAGAGCATTGCTCTTTCAAGGAGGATTGAATGGCGAAACAAAGCGCTATTGAGAATAACCGCAAAAGACAAAGGCTGGTCGTTGCCTATGCTGCGCGTCGTGCGAGCCTGAAAGCTATCGTGATGGATCGCTCAAAACCAGCGGAAGAGCGCTTCAAGGCTCAGCTCAAACTGGCGACCTTACCACGCAATTCTTCGAAATCGCGTGTTCGCAATCGCTGTGAACTAACCGGACGGCCCAGAGGCTTCTACCGGAAAATGAAAATTTCTCGTATTGCCCTGCGGGACCTGGCTTCAAATGGCCAGCTTCCCGGCATGGTCAAATCTAGCTGGTAGATGGGAGACGCATAATGACAATGACTGATCCCTTGGGAGATATGCTCACACGTATCCGGAACGCCCAGATGAGGAAAAAAGGCAAGGTGAAAACACCAGCCTCGAAGCTTCGCGGCAATGTTCTGGACGTGCTGCAAAAAGAAGGTTTTATCCGTGGCTATTCGCAGACCGAATATGCTGCAGGAAAAACAGAGTTTGAGATCGAGTTGAAATATTATGATGGTGAACCTGTCATACGCTCGATCACACGGATCTCGAAGCCTGGGCGCCGCGTTTATTCTTCGGTGAAGAATATTCCAACAGTTGCCAATGGTCTTGGTGTATCCATTCTTTCAACTCCGCGCGGGGTGATGTCCGATCACGATGCGCGTGAGAATAATGTTGGTGGCGAGGTGCTTTGCAGCATTTTCTAGCCTTAACCCAAATCGATATTGGAAGCCAATATTGAGTAAGGGGCAAGGCGACTATCTTAGAGGTTTTTGAATTATGTCTCGTATCGGAAAAAAAGCAGTACCGATCCCCGACGCGGCAACGGCGACGATTGATGGTCGTACGGTCACCGTGAAAGGTCCCAAAGGCGAACTGTCGGCTGTCATGGTAAGAGAAGTGCTTGCCAAACTGACAGATGATGGGGTGTTGGTGGAGCCGATCAACAGCTCCAAACGGGCTCGTTCCATGTGGGGCATGTCACGGACGATTATTGCCAATCTGGTGTCTGGTGTAACAGATGGTTACACCAAGCATCTGGAGATCAAAGGTGTTGGTTATCGTGCCATATTGAAGGGTAAAAACCTGCAATTGGCTCTTGGCCTGTCGCATGATGTTCTATATCCCATTCCTGAGGGTATCGAGATCAAGTGCGCTAGCCAGACGGATATTGAAGTAAGTGGCATTGATAAGCAACGCGTTGGTCAGGTCGCGGCTGAAATCCGTAGATATCGCCCACCAGAGCCCTATAAAGGCAAAGGTATTAGATATAAAGACGAATATGTATTCCGTAAGGAAGGCAAGAAGAAATAGCGCCTGTTAGTCATTGGACGATAGGTTACCTAGATAGGGAACGTGACAGATGTCGACGAATAAAAAAACATTGCAAAAACGCCGTCATAGAGTGCGCAAGGCTCTGCGACGCAATGAGAATACGCGTGCCAGGTTGTCAGTACACCGGTCAGGCAAGAATATCTATGCTCAGATCATTGATGACACCAAGAATGTGACACTCGCTTCTGCGTCAACAATGGACAAGGACGTGAAGGGTAAACTCAAAAGCGGTAGCAATACCAAGGCTGCGGGTGAAATCGGCAAATCAATTGCCGAAAAAGCCCTGGCTGCCGGGATCAAGGAAGTTGTTTTTGATCGCGGAGCTTACGTTTATCATGGACGTATCAAGGCACTGGCTGAAGCTGCCCGCGCCGGCGGATTGAAATTTTAGAACGATCGCCCTTGCTTAACTGATAAGCGGCAGGGCAAACACTTTTCCTCCTGAGGAAGCCGATTGGCAGCAGGGGGAGGTATGAATTTGAAAGGATGAGAAGTTGGCACGAGGTGACGGCAGAGATAGAGGCGGCAGAGATCAAGGTCGCGGCCGCGATGAGCGCGAACCTGAGTTTCTTGACAAGCTGGTGCACATCAATCGTGTTGCCAAGGTTGTAAAGGGCGGCAAACGTTTTGGTTTTGCAGCCCTGGTTGTCGTTGGCGATCAAAAAGGCCGCGTTGGTTTTGGACATGGCAAGGCGCGCGAAGTGCCAGAAGCAATTCGTAAAGCCACTGAAGAAGCGCGCAAGACACTCATTCGGGTTCCTTTGCGCGAAGGCCGCACCTTGCATCATGATGTCTCGGGACATCACGGCGCTGGCAAGGTCATCATGAGGGCTGCGCCTCCAGGCACCGGTATTATCGCTGGTGGACCTATGCGTGCCGTTTTTGAAATGGTTGGTATTCAAGATGTGGTTGCCAAGTCGATTGGCACTTCAAACGCTTACAATATGATCCGGGCGACTTTTGATGCTCTTCAGCGCGAAGACAGTCCTCGCTCAGTTGCGGCACGTCGCGGCCTGAAAGTCAGCGATATTGTTGGTCGGCGCCGTGATGGTGTAAGCGAAGTAGCGATCCCGCAAGAGGGCTAGACCTTCGCGGGTAATGAGAAAGAATTAAACGATGGCGAAAGATAAAAAATCGGGTAAAACGGTCACGGTAATGCAGACCGGCAGCTCTATCAGGCGCCCCAAGGATCAAAAAGATACCTTGATTGGGCTCGGTCTGAACAAAATCAGCCGTAAAAGCACCCTTCAGGATACCCCTGAAGTGCGCGGCATGATCAATAAAGTCTCGCACATGGTGCGAGTTGTCGATGAATAAACCGGGCTGTTTCAAACACCCGTTGGAAATGAATTTAAGGAATGTTGGACCATGCGGCTCAATGAATTGAGAGATAATCCAGGCGCCACCAAACAACGCAAACGCGTTGGTCGTGGTATTGGTTCTGGAACTGGCAAGACAGCCGGACGCGGCCATAAAGGGCAAAAATCACGTTCAGGTGTTGCCATCAAAGGGTTTGAGGGTGGCCAGATGCCGATCCACAGACGTTTGCCAAAACGCGGGTTTAACAGTCCAAATCGCAAAAACTTCAATGCTGTCAATCTGGATCGTATCCAGATCGCCATTGATGCCAAGCAGATTGATGGTAAAAAACCGGTCACGGTTGATGTGCTTTTGCAGGCCGGTGTTATCCGGCGCGCCAAAGACGGTGTCAGATTGCTCGGTAATGGCGAATTGAAAACGGGTGTTTCCTTCGAAGTGACAGGTGCCTCAAAAGGCGCTATCGCGGCTGTGGAAAAAGCGGGTGGCTCTGTGAAGCTGGTCGAAATGCCTAAAATTGAGGCCAAAGAAAAAGAAAAAGCCGACTGGCGTCTTGAAAAGCGTAAGAAAAACGCCCAAAAAGATTAGTACTGAGTGTGACCTTGTACGGACACCTTTTTCACTTCGTCTTTTTTTAATTTGGCCAGGGCTTGCCCTAATGGCTTGTGGGGCTCGAACGAGCTAGTCAGGAAACCAACGGATGTCATCGGCAGCAGAACAACTTGCCTCCAATCTCAATCTGTCGGCGTTTAGCAAGGCGACCGAGCTCAAGAAACGCATCTGGTTTACGCTGGGAGCGCTTCTTGTCTATCGGCTTGGCACCTATATTCCGTTGCCGGGTATCAATATTTCGGCGCTAGAACAATTGTTCAAGCAAAATCAATCCGGCATCCTGGGCATGATGAATATGTTCGCAGGTGGTGCGGTCGGCCGTATGGCCATTTTCGCCCTGAATATCATGCCTTATATTTCGGCATCGATTATTATCCAGCTGATGACGACTGTTTCACCGCATCTTGAGCAGCTCAAGAAAGAGGGTGAGCAGGGACGTCAACAAATAAACCAGTATACGCGCTACGGTACTGTTGTTCTGGCCGCTCTGCAAGCCTATGGCATTGCTGTGGGGTTGGAGGGTGCTGGTAATATTGTGACCGATCCGGGCTGGTTTTTCCGCATGACAGCGGTGATTACCCTCGTGGGTGGGACCATATTCCTGATGTGGCTGGGTGAACAGATCACGGCGCGGGGCATTGGCAACGGCATCTCATTGATCATCTTTGCTGGTATTGTCGCTGAATTGCCATCGGCACTTGTTGGTACACTGGAGCTGTCTAGGCGTGGGTCTTTGTCGGCCGGTCTGTTGATTGCGCTTATTCTCATGGTCTTTATAGTCATCGCCTTTATCGTCTTTATGGAACGAGCGCAAAGACGTCTGCTTATTCAGTATCCCAAGCGCCAGGTTGGCAAAAAGATGTTCCAGGGCGACAGCTCCCATCTGCCATTGAAACTCAATACGGCCGGTGTTATTCCACCTATTTTTGCCTCTTCGTTGTTATTGCTGCCCATTACGGTTGCCAATTTCTCGTCGGGGGGGCCTGAATGGCTGACTAATATCACGGCATTATTGGGGCGCGGACAACCGCTTTATCTGTTGACCTATGTGCTGATGATCCTGTTTTTTGCGTTCTTTTATACAGCCATTGTCTTTAATCCGGATGAAACGGCTGAAAATCTGAAGAAATATGGCGGCTTTGTTCCCGGGATCCGACCCGGCAAACGCACCGCTGAATATATTGATTATGTTTTAACCAGAGTTACGGTTGCGGGGGCGGCATATCTGGCACTTGTATGTATCTTGCCAGAGTTTTTGATTTCCTATGCAGCAGTTCCATTTTACTTCGGCGGCACATCATTGCTGATTGTCGTCAGCGTAACAATGGATACGGTTGCACAGATACAAAGCCATCTCCTTGCGCATCAGTATGAAGGTTTGATCAAAAAATCCAAACTGAGAAAAGGATCACGTAGACGATGAATATTATTTTGTTGGGCCCTCCTGGCGCTGGTAAAGGCACACAGGCCAAGCGCATCGAAGAGGCCAAAGGCCTTGTGCAGCTTTCAACCGGAGATATGTTGCGCGCAGCCGTTGCTGCTGGCACCGAAGTTGGCATGAAAGCCAAGGAAGTCATGGCAGCTGGTGGTCTGGTTTCTGACGAATTGGTGATCGGCATCATTTCTGACCGCATTGATGAAGATGATGTGCAGGGTGGTTTCATTCTGGATGGTTTCCCACGCACAGTTGCGCAGGCCGAAGCACTGGATGTTCTACTGAAAGAAAAATCTACAAATCTTGATGTCGTCATCGAGATGCAAGTGGAAGATGATCCGCTGATAAAACGCATTACTGGTCGTTCAACATGTGGCTCATGTGGCGAAGGCTATCACGATGAGTTTAAAAAGCCGGTCGTTGAAGGAAAGTGCGACAAATGTGGCGCCAATGACTTCCAAAGACGTGCTGATGATAATGAAGAAACAGTGAGATCAAGACTGGTTGCCTATCACGAGCAAACTGCGCCGCTTGTTGATTATTATGGTAAAACCGGCAAACTCAAATCGATCGATGGCATGGTGGCAATTGACGATGTGACCACATCCATGCTGGACATTCTCTCTTAATCTTTGAACGGTTCAAATCGTTTACAGTTTGATAGAGCAAAAGAGTTGACGTCTAAAGGCAATTTCGGCTAAATAGGCGCTTAATTCTCGAAAATTAATGCACATCCGGCCAACGGTAAGATGATACCGATGGCCGGTCGTGTGTT
>JAJRQA010000201.1 GCA_024280475.1 Alphaproteobacteria bacterium | reverse complement strand
CCGCGAAGGGCACTGGTCGCCGCTTCCACGCCGGCCAGATAGCTGGATTTTTTTGGTTTGTTCACAGTTTGATTTCGTTTTCTGTTTCCTCATCCATGAGCAACGAGCCGCAATTGGCTTCATAGGCAATCTGGTTGAGATTATTGGCAAAGTGCGTTTGTCCGAGCAGGCCAAGCACCTGCGCAAGAGCTTCCTGATCTTTCACAGGAACGCGAGAGCGAACCTTGCGAGGGGAGGCATCCTTGCCAAAGAGAGCTTTGCGGATATAGGCGCTTCGGCTCATGCCATTTGACAGGTGATTGAGCTTCGCCAGCTCTTCTTCGCTCAGGCGCAGAGTGATCGGTGGAAGGGATTTCCGCTTAGCAGGACAACGAGTCGATTTTGCTGCCTCTTGAAAATCATCACTGACACAGCTTTTTGGGAGATTAGAGTGAGCCTTCATCGTGTTGGCCTTGGTAGCAAAGGCTTTCCGCGATGTTGTGACATCTCAGGGATTTTGGGCTCATGTTCTTCATTATCAGGGCATACACTTAAAATGTGGACATCTAGATTTTCGCCCTTGAGATACTGCTCCCACCGTTCTAATTCATTGAAAAGCGTGTTCGAGGTTTCTCCGCCTCTCTGCACCAATCTTCTTTATATATCTCACGGCTATTCCTCGCTACGCTCGGGCCTGCGATGGCGCGGCCTGTTCGGTCGTCGCGCTTCTTATCTTGTGCTGGCGGGCTCTGCGGGTGTGTTGTTTGAGGTCTCGATATAGGCGCGATGAGTGGGTGCTGTATTAAGTGAATTTAGTAAACTGTCACCTTAACGCCACCGTAAAGCTGTCAGTGGAATGGATTTAACTGAAAAAATCAAGCAATACCGAGATCTCGAGCAAGCTCACTTGGGTGGGCATCATTAAAAATATTGTGCAGCAATATCAAAGCATCCCAAGCTTTTTTTCGTAGTGATTCGTCGCGAGCTTTTAGCATGTTGATAGGATCGGCTTCTCGGCTTTTGGCGTAATCCTGAAGTGCAAAGAGAGCACGCTCTATCTGCAAGATTTGATTGTGAGTCAACTCATAATTAGCAGATGTATTTTTAACGTGAACCTCTAGATTCCTGATATCTAGTGCAAAAATTTGAGAGGCTTGATCTGCTTTTTTCAATATTGCTTCTATACCATCCAAAAAATCTGTCACGGAATAATCCTTCCATTGTAAGGCCAACGATTACAATAAATATACCGGCAAGAGTTTATAAATAAGGCAAAGATGAAAATAAATAAATACCCCACCTGCATAACACAGATGGCAAATTGCGGCGACAGTTTACTAATTATTGCAAACTGTTGGTGGCAATGCCTCTATCCCCACAACAAACAGCGCGGCTGATTTCGATTGTCGGGGATGGCGCTATGAAGTAAAAGGGGGCGAGCTGATGGGATGATCGAAGTTGAGTGTATTTAGTAAACTGTCGCCCTAATTCCGTAATTCACGGTAATTCTTTTCCTGAAAGAGGATATGTGCAGTGCCCGAGCGCCATTAGCTTGGCTGTCAACTCAATCGATGGTCTCAATACGGTCGCGGTAAACCTGAACGAGCCGGTGAGTTTCGCTCAAATCACACACGCCATCCCAAATGCCGGTGAGGAAGGTGTGAAAATCGCGCATTTTCATATTGCCGGTACGGATATGGATGACAGGTGGAGTATCGACACCAACCAGAACACGGTCTGAAAAATCAGCATCTTTGCTGACGATGGTAAAGTCATTTGCACCGGCATGATCCCAGATGTGGCTGTCCGTCCAGGTGGGATCAATATCGGCCACGAATTTGTAGTTTCGTCCCTCCCAGAGAGAAAAATAACGAGGCAGATTGACATCGATCAGATAGCTCGTCATCTACGCAGTTTTCAGCAGATTATATTTGTGCTTCAGCAGCTTTGCAGCAAAGGCAAGGCAGGCGCTGATGTCCTCTTTTTCGAGCATGGGATATTGTTTCAATATCTCTTCTTTGCTCTCACCGGTACTGAGAAAATCGAGTATCGTTTCAGCGGTAATGCGCATGCCCCTGATGACGGGCTTGCCGTTGCAGATATCGGGATCGATTACAATCCTGTCATTCTCGAATGACTGGGCTTTGGCATTCATTGCTGTTTATCCTCATTGGTTCGAATGAATCAATATACCTAACTTATCCTTTTTGTGCCAGAAGGCTGAAAATATTGTGACAGTTTACTAAATAGAGTTTTTTCAGGAGTAGTCGCAAATTCCATTGCGTATGTTTGCTCGCCCAATACACGCGCTTTCGCCCCCCTCCAGGATTAACCATTTTGCCAGCCCTGTGCTCTGTCATATTGACGCTGGGGATCATTGGACGCCATAGTGATGGTTACTCAAATATGAAGTTTATGGGCAATGGCTAAGGTGGTGTGTTTTTGTGAGTAGTGTGGTCTTTCTATATTTTCAGATCACGCTGACGGGCGTCGTCATAGCCGCTGCTTCTTATTCTTTTTGCGAGCTGATTAAAGCGCCAACACCAAAGATTTATCCCGTTGTTGGTCCAGCTGGTATTGCAGCTGGCGTTGCCCTGTGGTTGTTTTCGGGTCCCATCTCATTCCTGCGGTTTGGCGTGTCGCTTTATAAGCGCCATGAACCCTATACCGCCTTTTCGTTTCTGGCGATCCTGGCTGCACTGATCTGGGCGTTTTGCCTCGGTATTTTGGCGCTTGAGCTGGCCTTTCAGCTATTTTCTGGATAACAAAAAAAAGCCGACACTCTCATGGGTGTGAGAGGTCGGCTCTGGGTCAAATATAACCCAAGTTGCGGCCCGGGGTGGGGAACGGAGGGAAATCCGGGCCTGCTAGTGTATCTGTTTATCGCTCAGCTTTGCTTTGAGCGGTGCCCGTTGATCTCCAATTATTGGCAGCACGTGGTTTGAGAGAAACCCAGCGCTTTGGATTGCGGTAGCTCTGGCGCTTAAAAAAGCGATAGGGCACCTTGTTCCAGGCCTTTATCTTGGAATTTTTGTTGTCGAGAATGAAATCACCGTTTGAGGTGCGGGCCGTCATGACGGCATGGCCAGCGCCATTTTCATCGGTGACAACCGTGATCAGCAGTGAACTTGCCGGCCAGCCGCGCTGGATCAGCATGCGTCTTTTCAGCAAAACATAATCTTCGCAATCGCCGCGGTTTTCTGGATAGGTCCAGCGCTCGACTTCGCCATAGAGCTCTTGATCTTCCACTGGTTCTACAATCCTGTTGACCAGTGAGTTCACAGCAACAAGTTCGTTCCAGCGATCAGGGGACAACGCGAAGCGGTCCTTGACCTCGTTTTGAGGTCGACAATCGTCGGGATAGGTCCGGCAAAATCTGATGTGCCCGATGGGCGGCATCGATTGACCATAGATGCGCATATAGGGTGAGCGCATGTTCTGCCCATCGACCCAGACGCCATATTCTGCCCTCGCTGGCTGTGCAGCCAGCAGTGGCACCAATACTATTATTGAACGCAAAACAACGCGGTACATTTGTTACTCCCTGAACTTTATTTTCAAGGACTATCTCATACCGTTTTTGATATATTGCTAAATTTTAGGGGTAACTGCGCTTGTGCTTAACGACTTATTTATACTTAAAATTGTAGTTAAATTTGATTCGTTCGCGAGGGACGCGCATGTGGCTGGTGATCGTGCCTCGACAATGGCAAGAAACACGCCCGAACCCGGGATGTGGTGCTGAGTTGTTGAGTTGGCAGCGAAAAACGGGTGCAGGGTGTTTGGCGACTGCTCTGTATCAAATTGAATACCGATACTGTCCTCATCGACCCGCACAACATAGCCCGAGCTCTTGCCAAGATAGACTTTCTCGCCGGTTATCATCAAAGCTTTAACACTAACCCGCGCGCCGCTGATCGACAGATCAAGCACTTTTACTGGCAATTTCTTGCCATCTGCCCGTACCAATGTGGTTTCAGGTTTGGTTGGGATCTGGCGATGATGGCGTCGATCTTGCTGATCTTGCAGCTCGTGGCGGTTGAGCAACCAGGTCAGCGTGGCGACCAGACGCTCGCGCTTGTGGGAGGATGCTTCAATGGCAATAGCAAAGCCATCATCGTGATTGCGCACCACAAAGCCCTCAATACGGCCGATCTCTTCAATATAAAAGACTACATATTCGCCGGGTTCGCATTTGACGCTGGCCGAGATATTCATGCCACCAGCCGAGATGTCATTTGTGTAACAGGGATATTCTTGCTGATCTTCGCGCATGAAACGCCCCGATAGCTGCACCTTGATGCGCCGGTATTTACGCCGGTCCGTAGCTGCAGCAGTCAGATCTTCAATGGATTTGCGTTTGGATTTTTTGGGAGAAACCACGCTCAGCTGTGTTTTTGCAATCTGGGTCACTTTTCGTTGACCAAATACCCTGGCTGTTGAGTTTCTCATACCGCTACCCTAATACAATTATTACGAACCATAATGAACTTGTCACAGGACAAGCCTATGCTTTTCAAACTGTAAAGCAGGTTGGTAAATGAACCGCTAAGATCGGCCAGAAGCGGTTGAAAAAATCTCACAGGTCCCAGGCCACGAGAGCAAAGCTATAGGGCCTAGAAGATCGACTGTTTCTTGCCAAAGTTGCCAAGCAATTGTTTGAGCACATTGGTATCGCTGCCATGAGAGGGTGTTTTGCGGCTTATGAAGTCAAATACCTTGCCATCCTTGAGGCCGTAATAGGCGACCCGCTCAACACTTTGCGTTTTGTTGAAATAGACAGCAACGACCCGTCGTCCGACGACTTTTGGCTTCAGAAAAGCGACGCCTTTTCTGGTCGACGAGATATAATAAAAGGTCTCTTCCGCGAGCGTCGAGGTCGTGTCAGGGGAACCAAGAGTGAGCCGGACCTGGTCTTTGGACATGCCCGGCTGGATCTGCCGGATTTCTTCGTTGGTCAGCAAATGGCCGTGCTGTGTGACTTTACCGGCACATGCTGAAACCAGCAAACCAACGGTCACGATCATCAACAGGTGCAAAAGACCTTGTAAGGGCATTGCTCGTTTCATATTGCTCAACACGTTTCCCTGTTTCCCATCATTGCTGCTTCAGCGGGTATTTGAATTTCGTCTCGTCTTGTACTTCAAACCGTGACAACTAACCCTATGCCATCAAACTTTGCCTGTGATAAGGTGCCTGCAAATAACGAGAATCAGATAATAGCGCATCTTCGTGCATATGTCAGCATTCTTGCTCAATGATCAGCCCCCTGGCTTGTTTGTCATCCTCAATGGGGTAAAGGAACCATCTATGTTTACCTGGCTCACAAATTACCTTGTTGGCAGTGATGAAGATCGCGCCGCTAATAAAATGGCTCGCCAACTCTATGCCGCCATTGTGGCACAAGCGCGTCACCCTGTTTTTTATCGCCATATGGGCGTGGCCGACACGATCCCGGGGCGCTTCGAGCTGGTGTCCTTGCACATGTTTATTGTACTGGATCGATTATCGAGCGGCGACGAGCCGTCTGATCAGCTTGCCCAGCAACTGGTTGATGTGATGTTCGCGGATATGGATGATGTGGCGCGCGAAACCGGTGTCGGCGATATGGGGGTGGGGCCGCGTATCAAGAAACTGGCGCGCAGCTTTCAAAGCCGGCTCGAATATTACAAGCAGACGATTGATGGCGATGAGGGCGGGGCGTTTTCGCGCGGTACCTTGAGCGATGCGCTTATAGAAGTGTTTTTTGCCGATGATAAAGCGCAAATGCCCAAGGCTGAGCAATTGGCCGCGTATGTGATTGAGCAGCGCACCGGGGTTGCACAGCTTACAGTGGAAGAGATGATCACATCGAAGCAGCTGTTTGCGCAGCTTGATGAGCAAGAGGAGGGCTGATCGTGAGTGACGACAAAATTTCCCTACTGCACGAAGAGTTGAGCGTCGAAGAGGCGCCGATCAAATGGGCTTTGAATCTCAAGGATCTTCCCAGCGAAGGTATTGCGGGCGAAAAGCGCTCTGACCCAGCGGAATTGCAAGCGCTCACAGACATGCTCAATGACGAGCACGAGCTCGACGTCAAATCATTTACCTGCACTTATGATGTCAGGCCGACCACTATCAGCGCCGACAAGGATGTGGGCCGTTGCCTTATCGAGGGTTGTCTGGGCCATTTTGAGCTGAAAGCCGAATTGCGCCAGACCTGTGTCATAACCCTTGAGCGGATCGATACGCTGGTTGTCGAAAAATTTGATCAGACCTTTAGTTCCAAAGGGGGGCATCGCCCCAGTTTAATGCCTGACGAGCAGGGGGTTGATGATTTGTTCTCTCACGAACCGCCGCTCAAGCTTATCAAAGGCAAGGTCGAGCTTGGCCCGCTGGTCTATCAATATTTGTCCATGGCCATTGATGCCAACCCGCGCAAACAAGGCGCGCAGTTTGGAGAACAGCCCGCCCATGGTAACGAGGTGAGCGAGAAACGGCCTTCCCCGTTCGGGGTTCTGGAAAACTTCAAGCATAAAAAATAGAAGTTTTGAGTTGAAAACCTGTTCTGCCATTTAAGGCAGGGTTTCCAGCATCTTACCCCTGGCCAGGTGTGGAGTGAAATGGGGAGCCCAATCAGGCAATACACATAGTGCATTGATCTGTTATTGGCCTAAGTTGCTGATATTCAATTTAAACCTTGTCACTTGACGAGGATTGTTTATCTTCGATTAAAAAATTAATCATAGTGGGAGGAAAATGCAAGCATGAAGCCACCCTTGACCATAGCGCTTGATGCAATGGGCGGAGATCATGGCCCACAGGTGGTCATTGCCGGGGCAGCACGTGCATTACCAAACCATGCCGGTCTGCATTATCGTCTTTATGGTGATCAGGAGCTGATCAACCGCCAATTGGACCGTTTTGAGGATCTGGCGGCCCATTCAACAGTTATCCACACAAGTGTGACAATTGCCATGGATGCCAAGCCAAGCCAGGCCTTGCGGGCCGGGCGGCGCGATAGCAGCATGTGGAAAGCCATTGAAGCGGTGAAGCTTGGCAAAGCCGATGCCGTTGTCTCTGCGGGCAATACCGGTGCGCTGATGGCCATGTCGAAAATCTGTCTTAAAATGTTGCCAAATATTGAGCGCCCGGCCATTGCGGGTATCTGGCCAACCATCAAGCAGCCAGCTATTGTTCTTGATCTGGGAGGCAATGTGGGCGCATCCGCCACCAAGCTTGTGGATTTCGCACTGATGGGCGCGGCGATGTCTAGCGCCATTTTCCATATCGAAAAGCCCTCGGTGGGGCTGCTCAATATTGGCGTTGAAGAGGTCAAGGGCGTTGAAGAAGTCAAAGAGGCCAATGCTGTTTTGCAGGCTTGTGACCTGCCTGTCGATTATCGCGGTTTTATCGAGGGCAACAGTATTGGCAAAGGCGAAGTTGATGTGGTGGTCACGGAAGGGTTTAGTGGGAATATCGCCCTGAAAACCGCTGAAGGAACGGCGGAGCAAATGGCGTTTTATCTGCGTGAAGCCATGAATTCTTCAGTCTTGAGCAAGCTGGGTGCTTTATGTGCGCGCAGCGGATTTTTGGCCTTGAAGGATCGCATGGACACCCGGCGTTATAATGGGGGCTCATTTTTGGGGCTCAAGGGAATAGTCATCAAAAGCCACGGCGGCACTGATGATATCGGCTATGCAAGCGCCATCGATTATGCGTGTGAATTTGTTCATGCTGGTCTGGTGGATCGCATAGCAGCGGATGTGGAGCATTTCCATGCCAGTCTGAATGCGCAAGCAGTAAGCTAAGACTTAACAAAGGGGATCAAATGTCGGTAATCCGATCAGTCATACGAGGATGTGGTGGGTATCTTCCTGAGCGCATCATGACCAATGACGAACTCTCGAAAATGGTTGATACCAGCGACGAGTGGATTGTCGGGCGCACAGGCATCAAGCAGCGCCATATTGCCGCCGAGGGAGAGCTGACGTCCGATCTTGGCGTGGCGGCGGCCAAACAGGCGCTTGAGCGGGCCGAGCTGCACCCTATTGATATTGATCTGGTGATTGTCGCCACTTCCACCCCTGACAAGACCTTTCCTTCGACCGCTTGTACCATTCAGGCTCTGCTTGGCATGACCAGGGGCGCGGCGTTCGATTTGCAGGCTGTGTGCTCGGGGTTTGTTTATGCTCTTGCGACCGCCGACAGTTTTTTGCGCTGCGGAGACTATGAACGAATTCTGGTGATCGGCGCAGAAACTTTTTCGCGTATTCTTGATTGGGAAGACCGCAATACCTGTGTGTTGTTTGGTGATGGAGCCGGCGCCGTTGTACTGGAAGCGCAAAAAGGCAAGGGGCAGATAACTGACCGGGGTATCCTGACCAGGAAACTGCGCTCTGACGGGCGTTTTCGCAACAAGCTTCATACGGATGGCGGTCCCTCTTCAACTGGCACTGTGGGCAAATTGCGCATGGAGGGGCGCGAAGTATTTCGTCACGCCGTCACCAATATTGCCGATGTCATTCGTGATGCGCTGCATGATTCTGGTTTGAAGGCCGAAGATATTGACTGGTTTGTCGCCCATCAGGCCAATCGCCGCATTCTTGAGGGGACGGCCAAAAAGATAGGACTGGCGCTTGATCGTGTTGTCATGACCATGGATATTCATGCCAATACTTCAGCAGCTTCCATTCCTCTGGCGCTCAATCATTTGTACGAATCGGGCAATCTGAAGCGCGATCAGCTTGTATTGTTTGAGGCTATGGGCGGTGGTTTTACCTGGGGTTCGCTACTGGTGCGTTGGTAGTTTAAAAAGGGGGCAGCAAATGGGGATGACAAGAACAATCATCAAAAGCGTTGGTGGCTATCTTCCTGAACGCATTATGACCAATGACGAATTGGCCACCATGGTCGACACCTCTGATGAGTGGATTACCGAACGTACAGGCATCAAGCAGCGTCACGTCGCAGCCGAGGGCGAGTTTACCTCTGATCTGGCCCTTGCAGCCGCAAAGATTGCCCTGCAGCGCGCTGAGCTGGATGCGAGCGACATTGATCTGGTGATAATCGGGACAACAACGCCCGACCTGACCTTTCCCTCAACAGCTTGCATCGTCCAGGCAGAACTGGGCATGACACACGGGGCGGCCTTTGATCTTCAGGCTGCTTGTTCGGGTTTCCTTTACGGCTTGGCGATTGCTGACAGTTTTATCATATCTGGGGCCTATAAGCGTATTTTGGTGATTGGTGCCGAGACCTTGACCCGATTGATGGATTTCAAGGACCGCAATACCTGTATTTTGTTTGGCGATGGGGCGGGAGCCGCGATCGTCGAAGCGGGGGAGGGGCAAGGCGAGATGAGTGACCGCGGAGTGCTGTACAGCCATTTGCGCTCGGATGGGCGCTATCGGGACCTTCTCACGGCGACCGGAGGGCCGTCCTCGACAAAAACCATCGGCAAGATTCACATGGATGGTCGCGAAGTTTTTAAACATGGTGTCACGAATATTTCACAAGCAATCTTTACGGCCCTGAAAGAAACTGGCTTCAGTTGCGATGATGTGGACTGGTTTGTGCCTCATCAAGCCAATGGACGTATTTTGGAAGGCGTCGCTCGCAAAGTCGGGATGGCTCGCGAGAAGGTTGTGGTGACCGTCGGCCAGCACGCCAATACGTCTGCCGCATCGGTGCCATTGGCTCTAAATGACTTGTATGAATCTGGAAAACTCGAGCGCGATCAACTGGTTCTGTTTGAGGCTATGGGCGGTGGTTTTACCTGGGGGTCTGTTCTTGCTCGCTGGTAGCTGCTATAGTAGCTTCTAATATTTTATTTATTTTGGCCATGATTGTATTTTTGTTTTTTGAGTATGTAAAAGTATCTAGTCGGATCAATTCTCGTATTGCGGTACGAATATAGAACGTGGAAAACACCCTAAACCATTGACTATTAACCATAAGTCTGTTTAGCTTTGGTTCGAAAACAGGTGGGGAGGCAGTTTAAATTGAGTGATAAAACCCTAACAAGAGCTGACTTGGTGGAAGCCGTTGTGTTAAGCGTGGGATTACCAAGGCATGAGGCTGCAGAACTGGTTGAAACCGTCCTGCAAGAACTTTCGGCAACTTTGGCACGAGGGGAGCAGGTCAAGCTATCGTCGTTTGGCAGCTTTGGCATTCGTGAAAAACGTCAACGGATTGGTCGTAATCCCAAGACCGGGAAAGAAGTACCGATCACGCCGCGCCGTGTTCTGGTCTTTCGGGCCAGCAACATCATGAAGAAGCGCATTGACGAGACCATCAAGGCTGATCGTGCCAAGGCCAATGGGGCAAACAAGCCCAAACCCAAGTCGAAGGCAGTAAGTAAGCCCAAAACAGCGACTAAAGCTGCAAGCAAGACGAAAACGGCGAGCAAGGCAAATGGCAAGGCCAAAAGTTCGGCCAAGAAAACCACAAGTCGCGCCAAGCCCAAAAAGAAGACCGCCAGCAGCGCAAAATCATCGGGTAAGTAGGCCTGCTGTGTGGGCTGGATGGTTTTTCGTCGGGCCCGGTTGCGGGCCTGAGCAGTGGTTTACGCGCTCATTCCTTAAGGAAGAGCGTTGAATTGATGCTGGCCTGGCGCAGTTTTTCAAGATCTAGTTGCTTGGCTCCAGGGCCCGCTTTGGGCTGCATATCGCGGGCGTGCAATTCATCGTGACAATGAGAGCAAACGAATTTGGGGTTTGCTTCATGGCCGCATGTCTTGTGCTTGAAGACCACAGGCATTTCATCGGGCAGGGTTTGCCACTGATCTCCCCATTTCATGATGCTCAATAAGATAGGCAGCAGATCGAGCCCTTTTTGCGTCAACCGGTATTCGAATCGGAGCGGATTTTCCTGATAGGCGACTCTTTTGAGAATATCTTCCTGGGTCAGGCGTTGCAGGCGGCCCGTCAGCACTTTACGCGAAATACCTAAATGCTCGCGAAAGGCTTCAAAACGGCGCACACCGTAAAATGCGTCGCGTAAAATCAACAGCGTCCACCATTCACCAATGATGTCGAGGGTGCGCGCGACCGAGCAGTGCATGTCGGAAAAAGAGCTTCTTTGCATTTTTTTATCTTATAGAGTTTCTTTAAGAGATGAT
>JAJRQA010000200.1 GCA_024280475.1 Alphaproteobacteria bacterium | reverse complement strand
TATAGCAAGCTGCTGCATGCGCCCGGGATCTTTTTCAGTCCGACCCGCAATCAGGTCGATAATCCACGCGAAAAGCGCCGTCTGGCTCCCTGGGCCAAGGCGCTTGAGAGCGGATCCGATAAGAAATAACGACTTTTAGGGAGGGCCGTTGTGTCAGAACTCGATAAATCAGAGCTGGATGAAGTCAATAGCGATGCTGAAACTGCCTTGTCTGATCCACTAGAGATGCCAGAAATGGTGCCTGATGCAATGAAGGATCTGCACAGTTTTGAAGCGGCTCCCAAGCATCAGACAGATCTGGGTTTTCCTGGCGAGCTGGTTGATGACTGGCAGGACGTTGCCATCGCCAAGATCGGTGATCTGCGCCAGAAATATCGCTCCTTTCGCGTCTATCTAGACAGTTGTGTTAAATGCGGCGCCTGTACCGACAAATGCCATTATTATCTTGGTACGGGTGATCCCAAGAATATGCCGGTGGCTCGTCAGGATCTGTTGCGCAGCGTTTATCGCCGCTATTATACCATTCCTGGAAAAATTGCTCCCTGGCTGGTCGGCGCCCGTGATCTCACGGAAGATGTGCTGAACGAATGGTATAATTATTTTCACCAATGTTCCCAGTGTCGCCGCTGCTCCGTCTATTGCCCCTATGGTATTGACACTGCCGAAGTTTCAATGGCTGCCCGCGAGATCATGGATAGCGTTGGCAAAGGCCAGAAATATTGCAACGAAATTATCGCCAAGGTTCATTCCATTGGTAACAATCTTGGTATGCCCGCCAAGGCCATCAAAGCGACAATGGTTGATTTTGAGGAAGAGCTGGAAGAAGAAACCGGCATCAATATCAAGCTACCGGTGGACAAGAAGGGCGCTGATGTTCTGTTGGTGACCCCCTCAGCCGACTTTTTTGCCGAGCCACATATTGATGGCCTGTTTGGCTATGCCAAAGTGTTCCATGAGCTGGGCATCGACTGGACCTTGAGCACGACGGCGTCTGAAGCTGGTAATTTTGGCATGTTCATCGGTTCTTACGATAATATGCGCAAAGTATCGCTGCGTATTCGCGAAGCGGCTCTTGAACTTGGTGTCAAGCGGATCATTTTTGGCGAATGTGGCCATGCCTGGCGCGTTGGCTATGCCTTCTTGAATACGCTTGCAGGTCCCTGGGATTTCCTGGATCCAAAATATCCTGTCCCGCAGCATATTTGCGAATTTACTTTTGACGCGATCAATGACGGCAAGTTGAAATTCGACAAGACGAAAAATGATCACATGACGCTGACCTTCCATGATAGTTGCAATGTGGCGCGTGCTACGCGCATGGGTGACAAGCCTGGCGGTCAGTTTGAAATTCCGCGCGCTGTCATTAAGGCGGTGTGTAACAATTATCACGATATGGATGAGGACACGATCAAGGAAGGAACGGTTTGCTGCGGCGGCGGCGGCGGTATCCTGACTGATGATCTTATGGATATTCGTGTCAAAGGTGCCCAGCCTCGTATGCGCGCTTTGCGCAAGGTCACCGAAGAACACGGCGTCACTAATTTGGCGGCCATTTGTGCGATCTGCAAAAGTCAGTTTGCCAAGGTATTGCCGAAATACGATTTCGATATGGAAGCTATCCAGAGTGTGCATCAGCTGGTGAGCAATGCCATTATCATGAGCGATGCTCCAAAAGAAGAAGAACCAGCGGCGCCAGATGTACCAGCAAAGAGCACGGATGAGCCATCCGCTTCAAATGAAGCAGGTTAAAAATTTAAGGATGATCCGCTCCAGAACGACGGGGTTGGATAAACAGAATTAAACAGTTGGCCGGCAAGAAGCGCGGTCTCAAGGGAGAAAAAACATGAGCGACGTGGCAGATAAAGACGAAAAAGGTCATACCTATCACCGGTTCGAAGTTGGTGGGGGTACAGATTGGGAATTGCAGGAAAAAATCTTCAAAGGAGATACTTCTCATCAATGCCCGACCTATATTCACAAAACACCTCCTTGCCAGGGTAGTTGCCCGTCTGGTCATGAAATTCGTGGCTGGCTGGCGATCGCACGCGGCATGGACAAGTCACCCGTTGAAGGTCAGGCTTGGGAAGAATATGCGTTTAATCGCATGGCTGAAGCCAATCCGTTCCCGGCCACCATGGGCCGCGTTTGCCCAGCACCTTGTGAAGACGGCTGCAACCGTAATGAGCTTGATGACACTGTGGGCATCAACTCGGTGGAGCAATATGTCGGTGACTATGCCAATGAGAACAAACTCAAGCTGCTGCCAGCTGGAGCTGATACCGGCAAAAAAGTAGCAATTGTTGGTGCGGGCCCTGGTGGTCTGACCGCAGCTTACGCTTTGCGCCAAAAAGGCCATGCCGTGACTATCTTTGATAGCCACAGCGAGCTTGGCGGCATGATGCGCTATGGTATTCCAAATTATCGGACACCTCGTGAAATGCTCGATAGCGAAATCAATCGCATTATCGATCTTGGTGTCGAGGTTCGTCTCAATACAATCGTTGGCAAAGATGTCAGCATGGAAGAGATCAATGGCTATGACGCCGTTGTCTGGGCTATTGGTGCTCAAAAGGGCCGTGGCCTGCCAACAGAGGGTTGGGAAGGCACAGAGAACTGTCTTGCCGGGGTTGATTTCCTTGACGCCTTTAACGAAGGCTGGGTCGTTGGTACAGCGAAAAAAGTTGTCGTTGTAGGCGGTGGTGATACCTCGGTTGACGTGGCCTCCGTTGCTCGCCGTCTTGGTCATATCACCAAAGTTGCCGATAAGGATGTTGCTGGTGCCGAAGCTCTTGGCTATACCGCTCACGACGTTGCTGGCAATCTGCGCCGCGAAGGCGTGCAGACGGTTTTGACATCTTTGTTCCCTGTCGATCAGATGACCGCTGCCGAGCATGAGCGTGAAGACGCCAAACGCGAAGGCATCGACATCAAGGGCGGCGTCATGCCGGTCAAGGTTGTCAAGAATGACAAGGGTCTCGCGATTGCCTTGCGTGTCGTTGATTGCACCGTCGATAATAAGGGTATTCCAACAGCAAATGAAGGTGCTGAGGAATATGATATCGAATGTGATATGGTCGTCTCGGCGATCGGTCAGTTCGGTGATCTGGAAGGACTGGAAGAAGGCCTCGATAATGGTCGCGGCTTCATCAATGTCGATACCTTCTATCGTGTCAAAGACAAGGACAAGCATTTCGCCATCGGTGATATTGTGCGTCCTCACCTTCTGACAACCGCCATCGGTCATGCCAACATCGCTGTTGAGGCCATCAATGATTTTCTCGATAATGGCAAGGTTGATGCAAAAAAACGCCCCAAAGTGGACGTGCATCACTTTAACCTACTCAATGAGTTGCATAACCGCGAACTGGATCCAGCCGAGCATGACAATACCCAGACCATGGGTACATCAGATAGTGATTGGGCGGTTCACAATTATGAAGATCGCTCATCAACTAAAATCATCGCGCATGATGATTTGTTCCTGGGGCATTTTCAGTTCGAAGAACGCAACAAACGTGATCATGTGCTGGTTGATGCCGATCATGTCATGGGCAACTTTGAAGAGCGGATCAAATCTCTTTCTGGCGAACAGGCCAGCAAGGAAGGCGATCGCTGCATGAGTTGCGGCATGTGCTTTGAATGT
>JAJRQA010000199.1 GCA_024280475.1 Alphaproteobacteria bacterium | reverse complement strand
GACGCCATCAGATTTTGTTTCGATATCGTTGCCAAAGACACGGTGCTGGAAGGGGCGGAACTGGAAATTATCGAGATCGCTGGAGAAGCCCGCTGCAATAGCTGCGGCCAATCGGTTGATTTGGAAACAATGGTCACGCCGTGTGCCTGCGGATCACGAGATCTCGAGCGCTTTTCTGGCGAAGAATTGAATATCAAAGAAATGGAACTGGAGGCTGCCTAATGTGCGGAATTTGTGGATGCTCGGACGGGAATACAGTAACTGTCACCAATCTGGAAACCGGAAAGCACCAACATGTCGAGGCCCATCAACATGCCGATGGGTCGATGCATACTCATGCTGATGGACAAACTCACAGCCATGACCATGATCATACCCACGATCATGATCATGATACCAACGCTCTTACTCATGCCCGACAACATGGCACGACTATCCAGCTCGAACAGGCAATCTTGCAAAAAAATGATGAACTGGCCGCGCGCAACAGGGCCTGGTTTGCAGGCCGCGAAATTTTGGCGCTCAATCTTGTCAGCTCACCGGGCGCTGGAAAAACATCTCTGCTGGAGCGCACCATAAAAGATCTTAAAGACAAGCTTTCCATCAGCGTTATTGAGGGCGATCAGCAGACCCTCAACGACGCGGAACGTATCAAAGCCAGTGGAGCTCCTGCGGTGCAGATCAATACTGGTACCGGCTGCCACCTAGAAGCTGACATGATCATGCGCGGCCTCAGCGAATTAAAACCTGCGCCAGGTTCTGTATTGATGATTGAGAATGTCGGTAATCTTGTTTGTCCCGCCCTGTTCGATCTGGGCGAAACCGCGAAAGTTGCCATCCTTTCAGTCACCGAAGGGGAAGATAAACCCATCAAATATCCGCATATGTTCAAGGCATCAGATCTGATGATCCTGAACAAAACCGACCTGCTGCCCTATGTGGATTTCGATGTCGAGCGTTGCATGGAATATGCACGTGAGGTCAATCCTAAAATTGAAATAATACAACTTTCAGCCACAACCGGTGAGGGACTGGAGGTCTGGTATAACTGGTTGAAAGGGCAATCGAAAGAAGTCGCAGAGCGAGCTTTTCGCTGATCTGTAACCATGCGGTCTTAAGGAGATCGAGGTGTTTTTTTCTGTACTTGGTCTTGGTTTTTTGATCGGCATGCAGCATGCATTTGAAGCCGATCATATTGCCGCAGTGTCAACAATCGCCAGTCGCAAGACCGGTCTGGGGGCTATATCGCGCCACGGACTGTTCTGGGGTCTTGGCCATACACTGACTCTGTTCGTTGTTGCCGGTACCGCAATATTACTGAAAACGAGTGTAAACGAGCATTTTGCGTCTATACTGGAGGCAACGGTTGGAGTGATGCTGATTGCTCTTGGGGCTCATCTGCTCATTCGACTGTGGCGTGAACGCGTTCATTTTCATGTTCACGAGCATCAGCGCGGGAAAACCCATTTCCATGCTCATAGTCATCAATCCGAAAACATGCCTCATGCCAGCTCGCTCCATGATCACGAGCATACCAACAAGATACCATGGCGTACGTTCGGCATCGGCCTGATGCATGGTATTGCCGGGTCCGCAGCGCTTGTTATCCTCGCCTCGACAACCATGGCAACGCCGATGGCCGGACTGGTTTATATCGGATTATTTGCCATAGGTTCGATCTTTGGCATGGTCACCCTCACCGCGGTCATCGCTTTGCCACTAACCTATACTGCAAAATACATGACATGGACTAATCGCGGTTTACAGCTGTCTATTGCCTCCATCACGATCGCCATCGGCTCAATCATATTGCTACGACATGGAGAGCTGCTGCTTTCGAAATTGATTTAAACGAGAGAACTGAAAAAGGAAGGATTTGAAAAATGACAAAATCGAACGAAAAACAGTTTTTAGTAACCGTCACCTACGATGCCGTTGGTGGAGTATGCCGCACCCATGTTCAAAATATTTTGGGAGATGAGAATGCGGTTAAAAACCTGACAGTTGAATCTGGAGAGGAATTTTCGATCGACACGAAAACGGCAATGTCGGTCTATTCCAAGTCCAAAATTATTTCTCGGTCAGCTCCTGCTGCGGCTACGAGTGCTATCAGTGTTCCCCGCGTACAATCGCCAGACAGCAATGTTCCAATGGTCGCTGGAGCCTGGGGAACCATGGCCGGGGGCTGGGCAACACTGGCGTCAAGAAACGGCGGTGTATCAATAGCCAATCATGGTAACTATTCGCTGGATGACGGAATTGCCCGAGTAGCGGCGGGGGATATTATTCCCCGGACCGAAGGTTCAAGTTGGACCACTCTGCCAGGTGGCTGGTCAGCTCTGGCCAGTGGCAATATTCCAACACCTCATCCCTCCAGCACACAGCAAATTGCATTAGAACCCGTACCGGTCGCAGCGGTGCCGTCCGTTGCACCCGCCAATCCAGCTCCAGTGGTAGCTGCCAACAATCCTGGCGGCGCTCAAACATTGTTGGCGTGGGCGTCTATGGCTGGGGGCTGGGCAAATCTGGCAAAGCGAGTTCCCGCCAATGCAAGCACGCTGGTGACCCAACCCGTTTTGACGAAAACCAATCAGGTCGCAGCAGGTTCCATCATTGCCAATGATGCTGGCAATATTTCACAGTTTCCATCATGGGCCTCAATGCCTGGAGGTTGGTCAAGATTGAAATCCATCTGAACTGAGCAGTTTTTTCAAAAGCTTGGCTGATAAAGCAAATAATTTTGCCCACTCCACGCCTGCTTATGGCGGCGGGCACCACTGTCAACATGCATACGAATGAGCTAAACAGCCATATTCGCCCATGGCGCTAAAACAGAAGGGGCAAGGCTACATTGAGTGAACTCCAGTGCCAATAAGTACGACCAGACTATACGCAAATAAATTCGTCAATATGCGCTGGTGTGCGCTGCCATCTCCACAACAACTGCTGGGGTTAATACTGGGGCTCAGCCCATTGAAATACATTAATTATTGATCATTATCAGTATGTTGGACAAATAAATTGGCGGAGAGGGTGGGAAATCGCATTCAAACCCAATAATCCATATATTTCAACGCTTTAAAAATTTAATTGTGTACCGTGTGTACTGGTTTGTGTACCAATCTGTGGTTAATTTAGACCATTGTGAAGCGTTGAAGCAATGCTATATTCTGAAACATCGGGAGTAGGGGACACTGCGACCCTGCTACGCAAGGGAAATTTTGGGCGTGGCGAAAGTGCGAGGGGACTAAGGTGCGAAGGGTTTCAGAATTTGAACGACACATTGCAGAACGGCCTTCGTTCCAATTTTGCGCATGTGAATTGGTTGCTCAAAAGTAGCATGGCTTTCAATATAACTGTCGAGTCAAACTCCGCCCTATCACCAACATGAGATACCTCTGATTTACTAGACACCCTTTTTGATCTTTACAGAGTGTCATTTTTTCTGTTGTAGAGCGAAATTGGTCCATCGGATCAAATCCTCATACTTTGCTCGCTGGCATATGTACTGTACGTGCTTATTTGACCATAGGCTTTCTGTTTCGCCATTTGCCACCGCACCGTGAGCCTCCTTAACAAAACCAAGCAATCCATGTTCCTCATCTTTACTCCAGAATACCGGTCCTCCGCTCATGCCACTTAGCTCGATTTCGACCGGCTCATTAATTTCGCTGAGAAACTGCAATTGATCGGCCATCTGATCTTTCGTACCTGTACCCTCAGCCACCGCAAACACACAAGGAAATTGCATACGCGAACCGTTTTCTTCGGACTGCTGTGATTTCGCACTAGTAGGAAAACCAACAGCAAGTGAATGTGACAAAGGAAATTCTGGTTCAGGCTTGTCGAGTATTTCAAAGGCCTTCTTGCCAACATGTGAGGGCAGGTCATCAGGGATAGGCATCACGACTATATCAGGTTCTGGCTGAATGAAAGTGCTAGGAGGTTGAACAAACGATGGACGTAGGATTCTGCCATTGTTGATGGGGATGAAGTAACTTTCCGCTTCCTCACCTTCGTCTCGAACGTTTCTTTCAAAGCCATCAGTTACATGCCTAGCGGTGACAGCATAAGTGCGCTCCCTTACTTTAATGAAAGTGACGGTTGCCGTTAATTCATCCTCTCTTGGAATGAGTGCTCGCTTAAAAAACTCCTTCATTTTAGCACGCGCAATTGGCGCACAATACTTACATGCACCGTCTAAAGGATCAGCCAGTGTCAGTTCGCTCAAAAGGATTGTCCTTCATTTTTCGATCAGAATGCAACCGTCCGGCACAATTGTCGTTATGCGATTTTAAAACGGTTGCCTGGAGGTAGTGTTTATCGCTTCAGATTAAAATGTTCTCGTAGTATTCTATTCACAAGGTCTGACTGATGAAGTCCCGATTCTTCAGCAATTCGCCGGATTTGTTCTTTATTGTCATCAGCAATAATGATGGCTTTATAGGTTTCGGGATAGGCCCATGAGCATATGAAACAATTCAACTCGCATCCTTGGCAAGATGAGCTTTTTAGAATGTTGCATTGTTCGCAAAGAGGTTGCCAATTACTATCATCATTCGTTCCACTTTTATCACGGGGAACACGATGGTCTGGACTTAGTTTAATGTCCGGCTCTTGCGCACCACAATGCGAACAACGGAAATCGGCGTCATTTTTAATTTTCTTCCAGAGCGCTGTTGGGGGCTTGGCGCGTGGTTCCCGTTTAACTCCGACTTTTAGGCTGGTAAGTTGATAACGAACGCCCTCCTTCAGAATTGACGTAAAACCCTCATCTCCCTGTAGTTCCCGCATACGTCTAAAAACATCTTTATATGGCGTCTTTCCTTCGCTAGCACGATACGCATCAATAGCTGCTCTTATGTCAGTTTCAGTAAGGGCAGGACCGGGAATACCATGTCCATCGGGCCATAGGGCGTCCAAAATTACCCTGTAGTATATCTTGTTTGAAGGGCTTGGAGCTACGAAAAAAGACGAAGCGTCTTCTAGCCATTTCAGACGCGCTTCAGTAGATATATTTTGTGATGCTGAAGGCGGTAATAACAAGCCCTTACTTGCACGTCCTTTAACCATTATCTGTCCCACCAGTTTTTCCACATTGACATTGTGTTCACGACTCACAATGCTTGGACTATATTCAGGGGGACATCAGTGAGCAATAACCATAAAATAAAATTTGCATCTTTTTTCGCTGGAATCGGTGGATTTGATCTCGGTTTTCAAAACGCCGGGATGAAGCCGGTATTTCACTGTGAAATTGATCCCTATTGTCAAGACATATTAAAGCGCCACTGGCCGGAGGTTCCCCTACATGGTGACATCAAGACGCTCGAAGCAAAATCCATCCCTGAAGCTGATCTCTGGGCAGCAGGGTGGCCGTGTCAAGACCTCAGCCACGCGAACTCGCAACGCAAAGGTATTGGCGGGGCTAGAAGCGGATTGTTCTTCGAATTTGCGGAGCTTGCTAGAGAGCTTACTCCAAAGTGGGTTGTCCTTGAAAATGTCTCGGGGCTACTTAGCTCGGACAAAGGAACAGCGTTTGAGTCAGTTATCGACCAGCTCGAAGAGATCGGGTATTTGGGGGTCTGGTTTACGAGCAACCTTCTCAGCGCGGGCTTGCCCCAAAATAGAGAAAGAGTATTCATTATTGGAAGTTATCAGTCCGACGATGTATACGAATTCTATTCTGACGGCAGCGAATTGCTTAGGGATCATTCGCCGCGAGAGGCGCAACGGGCGTGGGGGGAAGCTAGACCCACTGTTTCGGAAGAGTATCTTTCAAACACTCCGCTTCTGGTTCAACGTCGCGGAGGCTTCGGGTATACCAAGGCAAGAAGCTATAGCCCCACGCTACGTGCCCAAACTGGACGCCATCAAGGAGGCCACACAGATAGACCAATATTATGTGGCCAGAAACTTGACTTGGAACGAATGCGAGAATCTGATGGGCTTCCCAGAGGGGTGGACGGTCGCAGAGGGCGATTCATTGGCAACGCGGTCGCGCCGCCGTTAGCACAGTTTATTGGAGAACAAATTATGCGGATTGAGGCTGCTAATTCTCAATACGACAGCAGTTCCAATGTGAAAAAATTGAAAAAAAATCGGTAGTTTTAATCATCTCTATCGGGTCATTCTTTTTACGCCTCACCGCCAGCCGCACGGGATACCAAATGCTTATTGTCCTTCAATATCCGAAACACACTTGTACGGCCAATCTCCAAACCCTTAGCAATTGCACTGGGACCAATCCCTAAATTACGCATTTCAATTATTTGGGCAGTCTTTGCCT
>JAJRQA010000198.1 GCA_024280475.1 Alphaproteobacteria bacterium | reverse complement strand
GTTCAATTCAATCAATTCTCTTTATATATGGGTCTTCAAGATGAGTTCAAAAAAAGACATAAAAAAGGTCGTGCTGGCTTATTCAGGCGGCCTCGATACCTCGATCATTCTCAAATGGCTGCAAGAAACCTATGATTGTGAAGTCGTCACGTTCACGGCGGATCTGGGGCAGGGGGAAGAGCTGGAGCCAGCCCGCAAGACCGCGGAACTGGCTGGTATCAAGGAAATCTATATTGATGATCTGCGCGAAACCTTTGTGCGCGATTATGTGTTCCCGATGTTTCGGGCCAATGCGGTTTATGAAGGCATCTATCTTTTGGGCACCTCGATTGCCCGCCCGTTGATCGCCAAACGCCAGATCGAAATCGCCCGCGAAACCGGAGCCGATGCGGTGGCCCATGGAGCGACCGGCAAGGGCAATGATCAGGTGCGTTTCGAGTTGGGCTATTATGCCCTCGACCCCGATATCAAGGTGATCTCGCCGTGGCGCGAATGGTCGATGTCTTCACGTGAAGATCTTATCGCGTTTGCCGAACAACATCAGATCCCCGTGCCAAAGGACAAGCGCGGTGAAGCGCCGTTTTCGTGTGACGCCAATATGTTGCATACTTCAAGCGAGGGAAAAGTGCTGGAAGACCCAGCTGTTGAAGCGCCCGACTATGTGTTCCAGCGCACGGTGAGCCCAGAGCAGGCCCCCGATAAAGCCACCTATATTGAGGTAGAGTTCGAGCGCGGTGATGCAACCGCCATCAATGGCGTTGCCATGAGCCCGGCAACCTTGTTGGCTGCCCTCAATGATTATGGCCGCGACAATGGTATAGGCCGTATTGATCTGGTGGAGAACCGTTTTGTGGGTATGAAATCACGGGGCATTTACGAGACCCCGGGTGGCACCATCTTGCTTGAGGCTCATCGTGGTATTGAGCAGATCACGCTTGATCGAGGTGCCGCTCACCTCAAAGACGAGCTGATGCCGCGCTATGCCGAACTGATCTATAATGGCCTGTGGTTTGCCCCCGAACGCGAAATGCTGCAAGCCGCTATTGATAAATCGCAGGAAATGGTATCGGGCATGGTGCGTCTTAAACTGTATAAAGGCAATGTAGATGTCGTTGGGCGCAGCTCGAAATATTCCTTGTACTCAGAAGATCTTGTGACCTTTGAAGATGACGAAGGGGCCTATGATCAAAAAGATGCGGAAGGATTTATAAAACTCACTGCTTTGCGCCTGCGTACGTTGGCGGCGCGCAAGGGATTATAGGCTCCAGGCAATTTGCAAACATGCAAGAGCCGGGCAGATCACGCTGATCTGTCCGGCTTTTTCTTGTACAATTAAGGATCTATATACCAATTTTTTTAAAGTATTGTTTATCTCGTTATGAAAAGTAATTGCGTGTATATAAAGTATAAATAATCTGATGCCATACATTATCGCTCAATTACCTGCCATTTGTTTGTGCAGAATTTAGCTTCTATATATGAGGTGGGATAGATTATGAGTATATTTGGAAAAGCGAAACAGTTTTTGCAACGCTTCAAGCGCGCGCAAAGAGGTACGACGGCGATAATATTTGGCATTACGGTCATTCCATTACTCGCCTTTTCTGGCGGAGTAGTTGACTATGGTCGCGCAGTCAAAACAAAATCTCAACTCACGATGGCCCTTGATGGAGCTATCCTTGCCGCCATGAAAGAATACTCGCTGGATGTGAGCACTGATTACAAGCAGGTCATTCGCGAGTTCATCAGCAAGAATCTTGAAGAGGGTGGCAAATCCTATCATGGGCTCGAATTGGCAATTGACGTTCCCGATATCAGCGACAATGGGGAAATGAAAGCCACAGTCGGGGCCAGCGTGAAGACTCATTTCCTGAGTTTCGTTGGGTTTAATAAGTTTGATATCAATGTAGGCGCTGCGGTTATGGTTGGCGGCAAAGATCTCGAAGTTGTCCTTGTTCTCGACAATACCGGCTCAATGAGCTGGCCAGCCAGTGGTGGAGGCTCCAAGATAGAAGCATTAAAAAATTCTGCCGCCAATCTGGTGGATATACTGATGCCCGATAGTGGTGGCGATGATCGAGTTAAAATCGCTTTGGTGCCATTTGCGGAATATGTCAATATTGGTATGGGCAAGAGAAGCGAATCCGGGTTGGAAATTCCCGCCGATTATACCCATCCCATTTCAGGTGACGCGTATAAATGGTACGGTTGCATGGGATCGCGCAAACATCCTCTCAATGTCAAAGACGAGGGCTATTTCACCCAGATTCCCGGTATTATGATGAAATCATCTGGTTCTGGTGATAGTGCAAGCTGGCGTTGTCCTGAGGCTCCCATTGTTGAATTGACTGATACTAAATCGCTGATCACCACTGGCATTACTGATATGGATGCTGCAGGTTGGACTTATATACCTGGTGGGCTGGCTTGGGGGTGGCGTGTGCTATCCAATGAAGCTCCGTTTACATCTGGTGTCCCCGATAGCGAAGAAGACACGACAAAAGTGATTGTTCTGATGACCGATGGAGAAAATACCCGGGCACCAGAAAAGTGGACGACTGGTGCCACAATCAATCATAGCACCGAGGTCTGGGGACATTCCATACAGTACACCGAGGGAGCGGCAGCAATCGCCGATCCACTAACGGCGGAATTGTGCGAAAATATCAAGGCCAAAGAGATTGTTATTTTCACAGTAGCTTTTGAGATACCAGATGGTTCACCGGTTGAGACTTTGATGAAGAATTGCGCCGGCAATGGTGGGTTGTTTTTTGATGCGGACGATTCCGCGCAATTGGAAAGTGCATTTAAACAAATCGGCCTTTCATTGCTGAACATGCGATTGAGCCAGTAGCTGGACGTGACGGCCAAACAAATTTGCAAACCCGGCCCGGCAGTGAAATGCGGGGCCGGGTTTCTTTTTTTTCAATCAGTTCTCTCGTCGTGGCGAAACTAGCTACAATTTTAATTAAACCGTTAAGACTTCATTTGCTGATTTATGACAAGGCGGCGGCGAGTTCATGAAATTTCAACGATGATCCGCTCTAATAAACGTAATAGAGCACTTTGGCATATTTTTATGGCGGGTGCAGACGTTTTTTAAATCCAGAGTGGTACTATCTGATGGAAATGATCAATAAATTCAAGGCAGTATATGCCCGTTTTGTAAAGGCTCAAAAAGGTAATGTTGCTATTATCTTTGGTGTTATGATGGTGCCGACCATGGTGTTGACGGGGGGGCTCGTCGATTATGGCATGGCCATCAAGACCAAATCACAGCTAACCTCGACGCTTGACGCGGCTATGCTGGCGGCGATGTTGCAATATGCTGATGATGAAGATGTTGATTATCAAAAGATCATTGAAGATTATATTGACACGAATTTCACGAGTTCGAATAAAAAGCTGCACGGCACAGTTATAGAAGTTGCCGCAGCAGAGATTTCTGACGAGGGCGAAATGAGCGCCTCAGTGAAAGCAGTCGTGCCCACCAGCTTTTTGAAATTCGTGCACAAAGATGAATTCGAATTTACAATATCATCTGCGGTTATGGTTGGGGGATCTTCGATCGAGGTGGCGCTGGTACTCGACAATACCGGCTCTATGAGTGGAGATAAAATAGTAGCGCTGAAAGGGGCTGCAAACGATTTGCTCGACATTATAATGCCAGCCGACCGCAATAATTCTGACGAGAAAATTAAATTCTCTGTCGTGCCTTTTGCTGATTATGTGAATATTGGCGTTGAACACCGGAATGAAGATGGGCTGGATATTCCCGCAAACTATTCCGTTGTGCTGGAGCCTGCAAAAGAGGTATGTACCGATCCCTCTTCATCTGATGACGATGGTGGGTCAGACGGTCCCGAGCAGGTCTGTACTCCCATAAAGGAATGGAAGACTTGCTACAATGATGGTGTCCCCTACGACTGTTTGAAAACTGTTGGTCAGAATTGCGTTACAAAGGAAGATGACGACGAGGACAAGGACGACGACGACAAGGATGATGACGACAAAGACAAGGATGATGACGACAAGGACAAGGATGACGACGACAAGGATGATGACGACAAGGACAAGGATGACGACGACAAGGACAAGGACGACGACGACAAGGACAAGGACGACGACGACAAGGACAAGGATGACGACGACAAGGACAAGGATGACGACGACAAGGACAAGGACGACGACGACAAGGACAAGGACGACGACGACAAGGACAAGGACGACGACGACAAGGATGATGATGAAGAAGAAGAAGACAAGGAACCAGTTTGCAAAATCGTTCCAGCGAAGGTTAAAAATTATAAATGGCATGGTTGCGTGGGATCACGTAAGCACGATTTGAACACTCGCGATGACGACTATGCGACTGGCGTGCCAGGAATGATGTATGAGTGGAATTGGTGTCGACAGATTGCGCCAGTAACGCGTCTGACGTCCGATAGAGATACAATCGTTAGTGGTATCTCCAAAATGTCTGCGCGGCGCTATACTTATCTACCCAGTGGCCTGGCTTGGGGGTGGAGGAGTCTGTCACCGAATACTCCGTTTGCAGATGGTGCATCCTATAGCGACGGAGCCGTTCGCAAGGTAATTGTTCTTATGACTGATGGGGCCAATACTAGGTCAACTTGGGGAAAATGGAACGGTCTTGAGAATGATTCTCGCGATTGGAAGAAAAACCTGGGAAGAAGATCCTTGCACAATCAAAGTGAAGTTTACGGTCACAATGGTTCCAATATCACCAATGCGAACCAAATAACGGCAGAGCTGTGTACGAATATTAAAAAGGAAAAAATCATGGTCTATACCATTGGTTTTGAAATTGAGGCTGATTCAGACATTGAAAACATCATGAAAGCATGCGCTGGCAATGGTGGTCAATATTATGATGCCAACAATAGCACAGAGCTTGCTGACGCGTTTAAAGAGATCGGCAAATCATTGCTCAATCTGCGTTTGACGAAGTAGACTTTTGACCTTATTGGGTCGAAATATTCCACGGCGATCTGAAACAGTATCAGATCGCCGTGGATTTTTTTTTGTTTGTGTCTATAGTGAACGATAAGTGTGGAAAGAATTGGTTGGTAGTATAAGCGGATTGGGAAAACGCCGATGAGACGCCTTTGTCTGGATAGATGTAAAGTTCTTGCAAAAGCCCTTACTATTCTGGTTTCATTGTTTTTTCTGATATTTGCCCCTGGGCAGGTGGTGGCACGTGACAGGGATGATGGGCCAAGGCCTTTGGCGCAGGTCTACGAGCTTATCGAGGATTTTGTACGCGAAGACTATCTTTCAAACTGGTTTGCCTCACCGCGCCTTATCCGCCGTCATTTTGCTGATCCACTGGATTATTACTGGGGCAAGAAAGATGTACCGCTAAAAGATGTGGTGCGGGACAAGATGGCTTATATTACGCGCTGGCCGCAACGCTATTTCCGACTGATCAGCGAAACTCTTGAGGTCACTCGCTCCCCTGAGGATCCCTATATATATGCTGTCAGGTTTCAGTATGAATTTGAAACCAAACGCAAGGGTGATCAAAAGGCAGGTCTTGGCGAGACCTCCTTATTGCTCGAATTGTTTGACAAGCGGGTCATGATCCGCGGTGAAGGCGGCAAGGTCCTGGAGCGGTACTGACGCGGCATTATAATCCGTTGATCATCTCTTGCAGCATCTCGCGGACCGATCCAGCAATATCCCCCAGTCCCGTATTGTCGATGGCCTGCATGCTGGCGGCTGGATCAACGGCGGAAACATCTATTTTGCCAGCCTCATTCTGCTGCACAATAACATTGCATGGCAACATGGTACCGATTTTATTCTCAAGCTGCAAAGCCTTGTAGGCAAATCCGGGATTACAGGCGCCAAGGATCACATAGGGTGGAAAATCGACATCGATTTTCTTCTTGAGCGTGGCGCTGACATCAATGGTGGTCAAAACGCCAAAGCCTTTGTCGGCAAGTGCGGCGGTGACTTTCTCTACGGCAGCATCAAAAGGCAGATCAATGGTCGTGGTAAAATGATAGCTCATGGGGGGATCTTTTCTGTTGAAGGGGCTGGTAAATGCTCTAGTCAAGATCATCGGTCAGGGAATCGCGGATATTTGCCGCGATGGGACTAACGGTGTGGCGATAGTGCTCGTGATCAATGCCCGCATTCAAAGGCGTACCATTTTTGAGCGCATCGATCATTTCTTCGCTCAACTGAAAACGCAGGAAATGCACGCTTGAGGTTTTATCTTCCGTTTCCCGGTCGAGATCCTCATTGGCGATCGGCGTCACTTTATCAAAGCCCTCAACCTGCATCCAGGTGACTTTCTCGATGCCCAAGAGCTTTGCCAGCATAATCTGGCGCTCTTCAACATCATCATATTCGATCATGAAGGTAGCTTTCCAGTTGTCCCCATCGGGGATCAGCGGATTATAGGCTTCAAGCTCATCATTGATGCCGTCTTGTTCAAAAATTTTCTCAATGCGCAACATTTCCTGAACCTGATATTGCATGGTCTGTAAATCTTCAAAATAGATCGTCGCGTTGGGGCCAATTGCCAGAGCGCGGTTTTTCTTGTGAGCCATGATGGTGGCCCGGTAATCGGAGCGGATCTGGGCATATTCCTCAAGACTATAGAGGTCGCTTGGGTTGAGGTGTGGCATGACATCAGGTCTTTCTGTAAGGGGTTACTTGTGTGCGATTGGTTTGTCGGTGAAAAGAAAAGTTTTCAGCTCGCGATCAAAAACCGGGTTTTTGCGGCGGATCCATTCGAGTACGATGGCGGCATGTTCGATTTCCTCGTCACGTTTATGGGCGAGGATGGTCTTCAATTCATCATCCTTGCAGGCATCAACTCGTTGGTTGCACCAGTCAACCGCTTCCAGCTCTTCCATCAAGGAGGTGGTGGCGCGGTGCATGTCGCGGGTTTCATTGGATAGCTCATCTATCGGCTCGTGATAACCTTCATTGGACATTCCAAAACTCTCCGCTTGCTTGTCTTGTTATCTAGATCCCGTAGGCCGAGCGTAGCAGGCTGATCGGGTGCTCTGTTTTTTGCCCGGTTTCAAGGCTGTTTTCAATATGGTGACCCGCCATTGGGCAATCGGAACCATAGTGATCTGGATCGGCTTGCGTCACTTGCCGAACCACGGGACGCACGATTTTTTCTGCGGCTTCCCGGAACTCTGATTTTACCGCATAAGTACCATCATGGCCAGAGCATCTCTCAATGATTTGCACATCCGTGTCTGGTATCAGAGCTAATAATTCGCGGGTCTTTTGACCCATATTCTGAACTCGTTGATGACAAGCTGCATGATAGGAAATTTTTCCCAGTGGATTTTCAAAATCCACATTGAGCTTGCCTTCCTTGTGTCGCAACATCAAATATTCAAATGGATCGAAAAATGCGGCGGCGACTTTTTGCACATCAAGATCGTCTGGAAACATAAGTGGTAGCTCCTGGCGAAACATCAAGGCGCAAGAAGGAACCGGGGCAATCAGGTCATAGCCTTGATCAACAAGTTTCACCAGATTGGGGATATTGGCCTCTTTGGCTTTTTCAACAGCATCAAGGTCTCCAAGCTCCAACTTGGGCATGCCGCAGCATTGTTCTTTTTGCGCGAGCCGCATTTCAATATTATTATGCTTGAAGACGGCAAACAGATCTTCTCCCAGATGGGGTTCTGAATAATTGCCATAGCAGGTGGTGTAGAGGGCGACTTTGCCGGTTGTTTTGTCGGTTGCCTCTGATTGTCCAGATGAGAGCTTGCCCTCATCAGCCAAGCGCTGGCGCATGGTCTGAGTGGTATATTCAGGGATCCATGCCCGGTCGGAAATACGAAGGCTCTTGTCGAGGACCTTGCGCAGAACTGGCACCTTGTTGGCTCCATTGACCACATTGGCAATCACTGGGCGGGCCAGTGCACTGCCCATCATATCGGTATTGGTGAGCAAGCGGTCGCGAAAATTGGCGCCCTTCTTTTTGTGCTGGATGGCCTTGGCGCGCAGCATCAAATGCGGGAAGTCAATATTCCACTCATGCGGGGGCGTGTAAGGACATTTGGTCATATAGCACAGATCACATAAATAGCAGTGATCGACGACCTTTTGAAAATCTGCTTTGTCTACGCCATCCATTTCGAAGGTTGGGCTCTCGTCCACAAGATCAAACAGGGTCGGGAAGGATTGGCACAGGCTCACGCAACGACGACAGCCATGGCATAGATCAAATACCCGTTCCAGTTCCTTGTTGAGATCGTCTTCGTCGTAAAAGCTGTCGCTTTTCCAGTCCAGAGGGTGACGGGTCGGGGCTTGAAGATTGCCCTCTTTGGGAGGAATGGCCATGTTTGCAGATCTCGTTGATTTGGAGGAGGGTGCCCTGGCGGGAAGTCCTCATACAGCTTTAGCGGTAGGACAAATAAAAAAAGTCCTCATACAGCATTGGCGGTAGGGCAAATAAAAAAAAGTCCTCATACAGCATTGGCGGTAGGGCAACTAGTAAAAGTGCTCATACAGCAGTAGCGGCGGGATAACTTAGAATGCCCTCGCCGGACTGGCAGCCTATGCGGCTGGCGCTGGGGACAAGTCCCCAGACCCCATTTTCAAATTTGGGGTTGCAAGGGGCTCGCCCTTTGTCGCTCACCGCGTAGGCTTTTTGTCCGAAAGGACAATTGTCTTAGGCGTCCAGTTCGTTGAGCATTTTCTGGAAGCGGTTGGCATGAGAGCGTTCGGCTTTGGCGAGGGTCTCGAACCAATCGGCGATTTCTTCGAAACCTTCTTCACGGGCTGCTTTGGCCATACCGGGATACATATCGGTATATTCGTGGGTTTCACCGGCAATCGCGGTTTTCAGATTGGCGTCTGTTGAACCAAAAGGCATGCCTGTTGCTGGGTCGCCGCTTGCTTCGAGATATTCCAGATGGCCGTGCGCATGACCGGTTTCACCTTCAGCAGTTGAACGAAAAACGGTTGCAGCATCATTGTAGCCTTCAATATCGGCTTTGGCTGCGAAATACAGATAACGACGGTTAGCTTGACTTTCACCAGCAAATGCATCTTTGAGACTTTGCTCTGTTTTGCTACCTTTAAGGTCCATGATTTAATTCCTTCTGATGTGGGTATTTTATGGTCGTATCAGTTACAATATATACGACCTGCGATACAGTTAGAATAGTTCTAAAAAAATGTCCAGCAGCATTATGAAATCGAGCGAAAAAAGTTTATTTCCAGAAATTGGGCAACAGGAAAATCAGTACCGCAAAGATTTCAAGGCGTCCCAGTAACATGGTGTAGGACAAAATCCATTTGACGCCATCTGGTAAATCCTTGAAATTTTCGGCTGGGCCTACATTTCCAAGCCCTGGACCTACATTGGCAAGCGAGGTGGCGGCGGCTGACAATGCTGTAATAATGTCAAGGCCAAACAGGGTCAGTATGAAGGCCACTGCGAGAAAACTGACAACAAACAAAAACAAAAAGGCCATCACGGACTGGATGACATTATCGCTTAATTTTTGCCGATTGTAGGTGGGGATAAATATGCCGTGGGGGTGCAGCATGCGGCGCGCGCCGGTTTTAAGATTGGCATAGACGACCTGAAATCTGAACACCTTGATGCCGCAAGACGTGGAGCCCGAACAGCCGCCAATAAACATGATGATAAAAAACAAGGAGATAGAGAAGGCGCCCCATTTGCTATAGTCAACGGTCGTATATCCGGTTCCTGTCATGATGGAGACAACGGAAAAGGCGGCATCGCGTAATTCGAGCAGGCCGGGTTCGTGGCCACTGGTTGCCTGAGCGGTCCAGGCAAGGAAGACTGCCACTACAACAATCTTAAAGAAGCCGATGACCTGATGATCCTTGATCAAAGACAGCTTGTGGCCTTGCAGCATTTTCACATATAGCAAGAAGGGTAGGCTACCCAAAATCATGAAGACAATGGCAATCAGTTCAATATTGAGGCTGTCAAAATGACCAAATGAAGCGTCGTGGGTGGACATGCCGCCCGTTGCCACTGTCGTCATGGCATGTACCACCGCATCAAAGCGGTCCATGCCGGCCAGATTGTAAGCGATGGCGCAAATCAGCGTCAAAATGAGATAGACCAGCGACAGGGCGCCGGAGATTTGCGTGGCGCGGGGCAGGATTTTGCCCGATGTATCAAATGATTCCACCCGAAAGAATTGCATGCCGCCAACTTTCAGAATTGGCAGCACCGCCACCGCCATGACAATCACACCAAGGCCGCCAATCCATTGCAATACACCGCGCCACAGCAAGATGCCGCGCGGTGCCTTGTCGAGCCCGGTGATAACTGTAGAGCCTGTGGTGGTGATCCCGGACATGGCCTCAAAGAACGCATCGGTGTAACTCATTTGCATGAGCGGAGAGATGACAAAGGGGATGGCCCCAAAGGCGGTCAGGGCGACCCAGGAACCAGCGGTCAGGACGAAGGCCTGGCGAATGGAGATGGTGCCTGTATGTCCGCCAGAAGCCAGCGTCATGACGATGCCAAAAAACAAAGTGATGGTCGCCGAATAAGCGAAGACCCGCCAATGATCATCGCCAATACTCAGCTCATAGATAGCTGGCAGCAGTTCGGCACAGCCAAGGCTGGTGAGCAAAATGCCGATCACCAGCAATATGGGGCGAAGATTGGTCATCTTTTAAGCCAGCTCTATTGCTGGTTGGCAATCTCGGGCGGGAGATTGCTGTTTATGGTTACTGGTTGAAATCATCGCGCCATATTATCCGTTTCATGACATTGAGCAAGCCACGGGGCTTTGTTAACTCTCACTGCTTGATCGAACGGGTCAAATCAGGCAATTAAGAGCTTATGCAACAATCGAACCCAATGGGCAAAAGGAACAATTTTATGCTGAAAAAGGGCGATAGACTGGTGGTGGCCACCCATAATCCGGGCAAAGTACGTGAAATCGGTGACTTGTTGGCCCCCTTTGGCATGCAGGCCGTTTCGGCCGGGGATCTGAACATATCAGAACCGGATGAAACCGGCATCACATTTGCGGAAAATGCTTGCCAGAAAGCCCTTCATTCAGCCAGCAATAGCGGTTTGCCAGCGCTTGCTGATGATAGCGGGCTGGAGGTTGAAGCTCTGGGCGGTCAACCCGGTATTTATTCCGCTCGCTGGGGAGGTCCAGACAAGGATTTTGCGATGGCTATGGCGCGAGTGCATAGGGAACTTGAAGCAGCTGGTGCTTTGAGTCCCGAGCAGCGCGCTGCCAATTTTATTTGCGTGCTGGCGCTGGCCCTGCCTGATGGCACCTGCTCGACCTATGAGGGCAAGGTTTTTGGCTCCATTGCCTGGCCCATGCGCGGGGAACACGGGTTTGGCTATGATCCGATTTTTGTACCAAAGGATCACGACATCACTTTTGGCGAGATGGATCCCGTGAAAAAGCATCTGATGTCCCATCGGGCCCGCGCTTTCGAGATTTTTACGCGCGAATGCCTGTCTTAAGGGTCTTGGGACTGAAACAAAAAAACCGGCACATGCCCTCTTGGGAGACATGTGCCGGCTTAAAGCTTCTTGCTAGCGATGACTGCAAGAAGCATTGTTGCGCAATGAATTAGCGGCGTGCGACGCTCAAACCCTTGCGGCAAGGGCGGGCCTGTATCTTGCAGGTCCATGTTGTTCGCGAGGCTTTTTCGCAATTTGCGGAGCGATGGGAGGCGCGCTTGTAGTTGCCCCAATCGGAGCCATATTCAGCGACCGTAAAGGTCACCCAGTGATGGACTGCGGCCTTGTAGGCTTGCTGGCGGCTGGGATAAGCGCGGGGGCTTTTGCCATGATGGAAATGGCCAACCATGCAGACCATGGCTTTTTCGCCTCGCAACGTATGCAGCAAGGAAGCAACGCCGTTATCACCGGCGGTAACTGGAGCAGAAATGAAAAGGGAGAAAATTGCGGCGATGACGCCGAAGCGAAGTGCTTTGAACATGATACAATAACCTTACTTGACAACTAACAATACTAACTAACTAACCGGTCCAAAACGCCTCAAAAACGAAGAGACGGACACATACTCACCCGGTTTACTGGATATCTTGAATATGAATAAGAATGGTAAACAGGCGATTAACCAAGCTCACAAGAATGTCGGCAATGACCCATTGCCGGGCCTTTACGTGCATTGGCCCTATTGCGTTTCCAAATGCCCCTATTGCGATTTTAACTCACATGTCCGGCAGGTTTTTGATGAACGCCAATATGTTAAGGCGATCTGTTCGGAAATCGATTATCTGATTGCGCTTCAAGCAGATAGAGGGGACAGCAAACCCTTACTCGGAAGCATTTTCTTTGGAGGTGGGACACCAAGCCTGATGCAGCCGCAAACGGTGGGCGCACTGCTGGAATTTGTACGATCGAGATTTTCCCTTGCCGCTGATGTGGAAATTACCCTTGAAGCCAATCCCTCTTCCGTTGAGGCTTCGCGCTTTAAAGCGCTTGGCGAGGTTGGTATCAATCGCGTTTCGCTGGGGGTCCAGGCCTTGCATGATGAGGCTTTGAAAGTGCTGGGGCGAGCGCATGGCGTGGAAGAAGCACTGGCTGCCATAGCGCTAGCTCAGCAAAGTTTTACGCGCTCTAGTTTTGATCTGATTTATGGGCGTCACGGGCAGCAATTGGCGCAATGGCGCGAAGAGCTGAAGAGAGGTATTGAACTCTCAAACGGTCATTTATCGCTCTATCAGCTGACCATTGAAGAGGGCACGCAATATAAAAATCTGTATGATCGCGGTGAGCTGAACCTGCCATCTGATGATCGCTCCATACGGTTTTTTGAAGAAACCCGCAAGATCTGCGACGCAGCTGGTTTACATGCCTATGAGATTTCCAACTATGCTTCAAGAGGCGAACAATCGCGGCACAATCTTGTCTATTGGCGCTATGGCTCTTATATGGGTGTTGGCCCCGGGGCACATGGGCGCATCGAGCGCGCTGGGGACCGGCTGGCAACAGCGGTGATACGTTCGCCAAAGCGCTGGATGGCGCAGGTTAATGAGCTTGGCCACGGCTTTGAGAGCATGGACAAGCTCTCTCATGATGAGATGGCAGACGAGATGCTGCTAATGGGATTGCGCCTGACACAAGGGGTTGATCTGGCTCGTTTGCAGGCGCTTTGCGGTGTTGCGATCAAAGCGCAAAAAATTGATGAGCTGGTGAGCGCCGGACTGTGCGAGATGTCTTCAAATGATGAGTTTTTACGCACCAGTGATCGCGGCATTTGCGTTCTCAACCAGATCGTGGAGCAGCTTTCAGGTGCTCTGGAGCCAGCTTAATCCACCAGACTGTCTAGCAATAGCACAGACATATCATGCCAGTGGGTTGCGTTCTCGCTATCGCGCTGCGCTTCCAGGGATTTGAGGCAGGCGTGGCAAAAGGCGAACGTCAATAGCCGGTCTTTGTTCAAAGACAGGTTTTTGGCAATGCGCGTGGCTCTGGCACAAAGGCGAAGACGAATGTCGCGATAATCGCGCTGGCCTCCTGTGTGGCACAAGGCGCTGGCAAATTCGTAATGCAGGTCGCCGCAAATCCCTTGCGGTGCGATGGTCAACCAGCCGCGTTTGGAATGGTGCATGACCTTGTCAAAATGCAGATTGCCATGCAGGGGCAGGGGTGTTTTGGTGGTTTGCAACAGATGTCGGATAAGCCGGGCACCGTGGCGATGAACGAGATTTTCTGAATATTTTTGCGCCAGCAAGGGGTGCATGACAGATCCAAGGGAGACCAGCCGGGCTTTCAGCGGGGCGCGTTTTGGCGCTTGCAGCTTGGCGATGACATCAACAAGCGCATCAATGGCCTGATCATCCTCTTCATCGTCGACAAGATTGGTGAGGGCGGGGCCGTCAATCCATTCCAGCAATTGCACATTTTTTTGTTTTTTGAGAATATTGGCGCTGCCAGAACCCTGGTACCAGCGTAGCAGGCTTGAAGAGGTGGTAAAGCTTTTACCCTTGCTAGCGCGCTTTAACATTGCGGGACCAAAGGCCGTGCTTACGGGCGCCAGCAAGGTTTCATCGCGCCACACCGGGGCGCCATGAGCCGACAGTTGCCAGCTTTTGGGATAATGCCCCAACATTGTTTCTGATCGTGCACCAGTCATCTGGCCTAGCTCCAAAAATACATAAATAATAACTCTGGTTATGACATCGCATGCTGGTAGTTGACAGAAAGTAAAAGCCCATCCTGATTTGTGGTCAAAAATCAGGATGGGCTGTTTTGTCCCCCGTACAGAGGGTGTACGCCTAAATTATTTTCTAGCTACAACGACGACGCGTTGTTGCGCATCCGCGGTAACGTACGCGCAGCACGCGAGGACGTCTGGTCACTCTGCGTACTTTGGCTGCACGGCGAATCGCGCGGGCGTTGCGGACCAGCACGCGTGAGGTGCGCCATCCATACAAAGCTGGCGTATGAGTGCGATACGTACTGGCATTGCGTACCCTGACGCGTATCTTGCGGGTCGAATAGACCGCCGGGGTGTGAATTCTTTGCTGGCTTGCACGGCGGACAACTACCCGCTCCTTGCGCCAGCTATAAACGGCTGGTGTAACCGTACGATAGCTGCGGGCACGCTTGATTTTCACACGTACCGTACGGCTCGCATATTTTGCGGGTGTATGGACGCTATAGCGTTTGGCGGGACTTATCTGTACCCGCTCCTTGCGCCAGGCGTATACGGCTGGTGTATGGGTGCGGTAAGAGCTGGCTGAGCGCGTTTTGACCTTGACCGAGCGCGTTGAATATTGCGCGGGGATGCGCACGCTAACTCGTTTGGCGCGGCGCACCTGTACGCGTCTGGTACGCCAGCTATAAACGGCTGGGACATGGGTGCGCACACTGCGAGCGGCTTTGACCCGGACACGAACTGTACGGGTTGAATATTGTGCCGGGGTGCGTACGCTAACCCGTTTGGCAGGGCGGACCTGAACCCGTTCGGTGCGCCAGCTGTAAACAGCTGGAGTGCGGGTGCGAGTGGTGCGGGCTTTTTGTACAAGCACGCGTACCTTGCGGGTGGAATAGACTGCGGGAGTGCGGACGCTATAACGGCGGCCTGAACGGACTTTAACCCGGTGGGTTGTATAGCCAATTGTGCGCACCGGTGTGCGGACCTTGCAATAGGTGACACAGCCATTGCAGCTGCGCGTTTTGATGGTACGTGTCCTGCAGGTGGTAGTTACACGGCGCTTTTTTACGGTCTTGTAGACAGCAGGTTCGCTGCGGTGGCTGACAGAGGCGCGGCGTACCAGAACCCGTTCGGTGCGGGTTTTATAGATGGCTGGTTGCCGGTGTGTACTTGTTGATGCGGGGCGAACTTGAACACGCGTTTTACGCATGGCATAAATGGCAGGTTCTACATGAGATTTCACAGAAGCGCGGCGCACCAGAACGCGCTCGCGGCGGGTCTCGTAGACGGCGGGTTCCGTGTGGGTTCTGGTCGAAGCAGCGCGCACCTGGACGCGTGTTTTACGCGTTTCATAAACGGCTGGTTCGGTGTGGGTTCTGGTTGAAGCCGCCCGGATCATGACCCGTTCGCGGCGCGTTTCATACACCGCAGGCCTATAATGGGATTTTGTTGAAGCGCGGCGTACCAGTACGCGGGTTTTGCGTGTACCATAGATCGCTGGTTTTGTATGTGTGCTGGTGGATGCGCGGCGTGTCATGAAGCGCTCGTGCCTTGTTTCATAGACGGCTGGCTCGTGATGGACGCGCGTAGAAGCAGCGCGAATTTTGACTTTTTGTTTGCGCCAGCCATATGTGGCGGGTTTGCGAATGATTTTCGAAGAGGCACGGCGTACCAGAACGCGCTCCCTACGTGTTTTGTAAACGGCTGGTTTATGATGGGTGCGTGTCGAAGCAGCGCGGATCAAATAGCGCTTGCGGCTCAATTTATATTGAGCGGTTTTTTTGACCGTTCTGGTGCAGCTCACACTCGTTTTGCAGGTCTTGACGGTTTTGCACCCTGAGCGAGCGTTACATCCAGCGGTTGCCACATTGCTTGTGAACGCCAGCGTACCAAATACTGCGGTGATAAACGCGATAAATTTAAAGTTCATAATAGAATAAGTCTCCCTGATCGATTGGGATCGCCGTGCATCTCAATCGAAGCTGTTTTCAGGGGAATATGTTTTTGTTTGGCTGCCCCCGCTCACACAAGCATCCAGAAAACGTGTCCGTTAAATCGAGGTCAATATCACCTGTTCCATCGATGGTCAGGGAGAATTCCTCGTTCTATCAGCGGTGTACGAGATACTGTCAAAAGGCTACCCTAATCAGAATAGGCAATGCAATAGGGTAATTAACCTATTGGTGTAATACACACTAAATAAGAGTATATTGGTTAATGTCAGTGGCCGGCCTATCTGTCCAGGTCGGAATCACGGTTTGGTTCTTGGTGTTATTGAAACATCTGCTATGATCGCGCGAGAAAAAAAGCTCGATCACAGACAGATTAGTCAGGAGAACTGCCAAATGGCTCGCCCTTCACTTGTTGCAATTGCCCGCAACACCCTCTTTTTGCTTTCCCTGTTTGTTTTGAGCGCGCTCTTGAGCGGCTGCGGCATCAATAATATTCCGACCTTTGAAGAAAACGCCAAGGCCAAATGGAGCCAGGTACTGAACCAGTATCAACGCCGCTCCGATCTCATTCCAAATCTCGTCAAGACCGTCAAAGGCTTTGCCGCCCATGAAAAAGATGTGCTGACTTCGGTTGTTAATGCGCGCGCCAAGGCAACATCTTTGAACCTGCCAGCGGGAGCTGCCCCCACCGCCGAGCAATTACAAAAACTGCAAGCTGTGCAAGGGCAGCTGTCTGGCGCCCTGTCAAAATTATTGCTGGTGGTGGAGCGCTATCCCGATTTGAAATCAAGTCAGAATTTTCTGCAATTGCAAACGGCTTTGGAAGGCACGGAAAATCGCATTGGTGTGGCCCGGCGCGATTATATCGAAGCGGTGAGAGCCTATAATACGGAGCTTAAAACCATTCCCGGGCGCTGGTGGAAGCAGGCCATGTATCCAACCAATGAACCGTTACCGACCTTTACTATTGCCAAAGAAAAAACCAAGGTTCCAGAGGTCAAGTTCAATTAGCCGGACAGGGGTCTTGATGGTCAAGATGAACGAACTTTCCTTTATTGCAAGCCTGCAAGTACGCAAATTTTTTTTGCTACTGGCTGGTCTTGTTGCGGTTGCCGTTTTGTTGATGGGGCAAGGACGCCCCGCCTTTGCCGATCCAACTTTTCCCAAGCTCTCGGGACGGGTGGTTGATAGCGCTAATATGCTGGAGCAGGCGGACCGCCAATTGATCACCCAGCAGCTAGCCGCGCTGGAGGAAAAATCCAGCGATCAGCTGGTGCTTGTTACTTTGCCGAGCCTGCAGGGCTATGACATCGCCGATTTTGGCGTGCGCTTGGCACGTCATTGGCAGATCGGTCAAAAAGACAAGAATAACGGGGTATTGTTGATTGTCGCGCCCAAGGACCGCAAGGTGCGCATTGAGGTGGGCTATGGCCTGGAGGGCACCCTCACCGATACGCTGGCCGGCAACATTGTTCACAACCGTATCCTGCCCTTGTTTCGCAAGGGCGATATGCCTGCGGGTATCAAGCGCGGTATTACCGATATTATTGATGTGCTGAGCGGCGATGCGGCTGGCGTTGCGCTGCGCGCCAAAGGCAAGCGGCGATCGTCGGGAGAGGGTCGCGACTTCACCGGATTGTTTATTCTCGCCCTATGGGGTGTCATGTTTTTCGGCGGGCTTGGTCGAGCTTTTCGCGGCACTGGCAGTAGTCGTGGTGGCGTGATCATTGTGCCGGTGGGCGAGGCGACAAGCCATTGGTCTGGCGGTCGCGGCGGCGGCGGTTTTGGTGGTGGCTTTGGCGGCGGTGGTGGATTTTCCGGCGGTGGCGGCAGCTTTGGTGGCGGTGGCTCCTCAGGCGGCTGGTAGGGATCAAGTATTTTAGGAGACGGCATGTCTGTATTTTCGAGTGACGACAAGCAGCGTATATCGCAAGCAATTACCAAGGCCGAGGCGTCCACCAGTGGGGAGATCGTCGTGGTGGTGGCCAAGCGCAGTGATGATTATCGCTTCATGGCTTTGATGTGGGCAGCCCTTATTGCACTGAGCTTGCCGCTCATATTGATTTATCTGCCGCGCTTGACCGGCTGGCGGCTGGCGTTTGCCGGGCCAGAAATTCTCTATGTCATCCAGCTCATCTGGTTCATCGTGCTGGCCCTTTTGTTGCAGGTGCCGGTGATCCGTCATGCGCTGGTGCCTCGCAGCATCAAGGCGCTACGCACGCGCCGTGCCGCCATTGAGCAATTTATAACACAGGATTTGCACACCACCAAAAAACGCACTGGCGTTTTGATCTATGTGTCCCTGGCCGAGCGTCAGGCCGAGATCGTCGCCGATGATGGCATCAATAAAAAAGTCGATCAGTCTGTCTGGCAAACAGCAATTGATGCTCTAACGGAGCAAATGGCGAAAGGCAACGCGGCGGAAGGTTTCATCAGCGCGATCAACCAATGCGGCACTGCCATGGCCGCGCATTACCCTCCTGGCGTTTTGGTTCTCGATGAACACCCCAATCATCTGATCGAGCTGGATGATGGGGGGTGAGGGGAGCGATTTAACTCTTTCACATTGTGATTTTTATTTTCCTGAAAACAGCACATCGATAATGGGGCAGGTTTTTGAATTGTCACCGGGGCAAGGTTCGACGGTGGCTTGCAGTAATTGCTCCATCGCCTGCAGATCGGTAATATTGCGACGTACTTCGCTTAAATGCTCTTCGGCAATCTCGCGCACCGAGCGACAGGTCATGTCTTTATTATTGGCAAGGCTTAAGAGGGAGCGTACTTTGTCGAGCGAAAAGCCAAGCTCGCGCGAACGCTTGATGAAGCGCAATCGCTTCAAATGCTCATCATCATAGAGGCGGTAGCCATTGGGCGCCCGCTCTGGGGCATGAAGAACACCAGCCTGCTCATAATAACGCACGGTCTCGGTGCCCATACCTGCTCGTGTGGCAATTTCGCCAATTTTGTACATTTTCCATTGCTCCAACTTCGTTCACAAAAAAATGTCTTGACCTTAAAGTAACTACAAGGTGCAGGATGATGCAAGTTGAGAGTTCGGCAGACGTAAACAATGCGAGATCCAAAAATGATAATCAGGTGGAAAAACCGGGCCTTGACAGCCTTGACAGCCTTGGCAGCTTTGCCAGCTGTTTTGATCGGGTTGCTAGCGCAACAGGCCGTGGCCGCCCCTATCAGCTCAAATACGGCGTTGGCCATCAGTCAAGACGAATGGCTAGTGCGTGAGCAGGTTATCGTTGTGCGTGCCACAGATGACCCTTCGGGGTTGGGGCGAGAATTTACGGCGACCACCAGCGTCAGTGTCGCCGGTTACGGGTTGAGCCCCAAACTTGCACTGTTTGGTGTTTTGCCTCTGGCTCACAGGGTATTAAAAACACCGGACGGCAAACGAAAGGCGTCAGGGCTTGGCGATATTCGGTTGTTCGCACGCTATACCATGTTTCAAAATGATGGGGCAGGGCAGACCTTCCGCATCGCCCCTTTTGTTGGTGTGGAACTTCCCACCGGCAAGCATAATGATCGCGATGCACTTGGCCCGCTGCCCACTCCGGTGCAGCTTGGGTCAAAGTCATGGGATCCGTTTGCCGGGGTGGTCATGACCTATGCAACGACAGGCTGGCAGGTGGACACCAGTGTGAGCTATCAAGATAACCGCGAGGGCGGCGGCGTTGAACGTGGCAATGTTTTTAAAGCGGATGCTTCGGCGCAAGTGCGGCTATGGCCGGGCGAGCTGACCGCTTCTACCGATAGTTTTTTGTTCGGCGTGCTCGAGGCCAATCTTGTTCACGAAGAAAAAACCAAGTTGAATGGTATCGCAAATCAAAATTCGGGTGGCACGACGTTGTTCATTGCACCGGGCCTGCAATATGCCGCCAAGAGCTGGATCGCGGAAGCCCTGGTGCAAATACCCGTTGCGCAAAATCTCGGTGGAACGCGCCTGCAAAAAGACTATATCGCTCGTGCTTCTGTGCGTTTCAACTTTTGATCGCCAGCAAGGATTGTTGAGGCTCGCGCCTCAGATTGATAAACCAGGAGAAAGACAAATGAAGAAGAGTGGTCCCTTTACATTGACAGCACTGGCCGCTGTGTTGTTTGGCGCGCCCGGTATTTTGCCATCAACATGGTCACCTTTTGAGCTGGCCAAAAATATGATCGTCAGCCCCGCGCATGCCGCGGGCAGTACCGTCTACAATATGCGGGTTGATGGCATGACCTGCCCGTTTTGTGCAGCGACTTCGGAAAAAGCCCTCAAAGCCATTCCCGGTGTGACGTCGGTCTCCACCAATCTTAAACAAGGTGTGATCACCGTATGTGCGGCGCCTTCTGCCGGGTTGACCTCGTCAAAGATGAAGAACATGTTTGCCAAAAAAGGCTTTACATTCCGCTCCATGAGCTCTGGTAAAACCTGCTGATAATTGCGGCAAGGCAAGGAACGTATATGACAAAAACTGTAGAATTGAACTCGCTGCTTACCTGTCCTTCATGTGGTCACAAGGAGACCATGGAAATGCCGACGGATGCCTGTCTGTTTTTCCATGAATGCAAAGGCTGCAAGGTTCGACTGAAACCGCTGGCCGGGGATTGCTGCGTTTTTTGTTCTTATGGCACCGTGCCTTGTCCCCCGATCCAGATGAACGATAAAAACTGCTGCCAAAAATTATAGGAGGGCGCAACTTATGGCGCTTGAACAAGAGGCCCCATCGCAATCCAGGTTTGGTTGGCTGGTGCTGTTTGCGACCATCCCAACGCTGTTTTGCTGCGCCTTGCCAATTCTATTCGTGACCCTTGGATTTGGGGCCAGCTGGGCGGCGCTCTATAGCAGCGTGCCGGTAATAGGATTGGTCGCCGCCAACAAGACCTGGTTTTTTGCGATCAGTGGCATCATGTTGGCTGTCGCGGCCTTTATGGCCTATCGCCCCGGCCAGACCTGCCCTTCAGACCCAAAACTTGCTGCGCTATGCAACAATGCCCGCAAGTGGAACAAGCGTTTGATCTATATGTCGATGGCCGTGTGGCTGACGGGTTTTTTCGCGGCTTATCTGGCCGTACCAATTCTCGATCTGGTTGGATAAGGGTTGGCATTATTATTTGCATACAGGCTTGCAATAGCTGTGAGTGAGTGAGGGTTTTCAAGGACCTTTGCCAACTGTTCCGCACACCCCTATCCAGCTTGGCCATTCTCAGCTAGGCTGTCCCTCATGCAATCAACAGACACAGCCTCACAACAGCCAAAGCTTTCTCTTTTACAGACCATCTGGCAACCTCGTATGCTCATTTGCATATTGATCGGGTTTTCATCTGGTCTGCCGCTGTATTTTTTATTGCAGCTGGTGCCGGCATGGCTGCGCCGGGGCGGAGTTGATCTCACCACTATTGGCATTGTTGGTCTGGCTCTGCTGCCCTATTCGTGGAAATTTTTGTGGTCGCCTTTGCTCGATCGGTTCAGCGTGAAAGTTATGGGGCGTCGGCGTAGCTGGATGATCGTCACCCAGGTCGCTCTGTTGGTGACGATGGCCGGGATTGGGCAGTTCAGTCCGCAAAACTCGTTAAACGCGATCGTCTGGGCAGCTTTTGTGATTGCCATTTTTTCGGCCACGCAGGACATCGCCATCGATGCGTATCGCCGCGAAATTTTACCGGACGAAGAGCTTGGCATTGGCAATAGTTTTTATGTCAATGCTTACCGTGTGGCGGGGTTGATCCCCGGCGGCCTTGGCTTGATCATGGCGGATTTCGTTTCATGGCCAATGGTCTTCATCATGACGGCTCTATTCATGCTGCCGGGCATCATTTGCACGCTGCTGGTGGCAGAACCGACCATTCACGGCGAGGCACCCAAAACTTTGCGTGAGGCGATTGTTGAGCCATTCCATGAATTTTTCACCAGAGATAGCGTCAAATCATCTGTCCTCATTCTGGCGTTCATGCTGCTCTACAAGTTTGGCGACAGTCTTGCGACCGCTTTGATAACACCGTTCTATATTGATGTCGGGTTCACCAATACGCAGATTGGTGCGGTTGCCAAACTGGTAGGGTTTTGGTCAACCATCATTGGCGGCTTTGTCGGCGGCGTGGTGATGATCAAGATCGGTATTAATCGCGCCTTGTGGCTGTTTGGTTTTGTGCAGTTTGCCTCGATTTTTGGCTTCGTGTTTTTGAACGAAGTGGGCAATAATATTTATGCGCTGGGATTGGCGGTGTGCTTTGAATATCTGGGGGTCGGATTAGGGACGGCAGCCTTTGTGGCGTTCATCGCGTCGCAAACCAACAAAAAGTTCTCGGCCACGCAGTTCGCGCTGTTTTCCAGTTTCTTTGCCATTCCACGCAGTTTCACCGGCGTCATTGCGGGATATATTGTCGAAACACAGGGCCTTGGCTGGACCAATTTTTTCTTGATCAGCGCCGCAACCGCGATCCCTGGCATGATCCTGCTCTTGTGGGTTGCGCCCTGGAATGGTGATAAGGCACAAAAACAAGCGTAATAATAGCGAACCGGGTTGCCATTTCCGCTTCGCTTTTGGCTCCAGTTTCCTTGAGCTGTTCAGACCGTTTGCAACTCTTTGACATTTTCACGCAGCTTGCCAAAATACCGGTCCCAGCCAGCATCCAGTGATCCAAGCAAGGGCAGGGCAGCGTCGCCAGCGACCGCGCCAATGCCCTCATGCACCATGGTCAGGCGCGTGCCGTTCTGGAAGGTTTCAAGCGTCCAGGTGACCGTCGTCATAACGCCGTTGAGGGGGGCAATCGTAAAGGACCAGACCATTTTGCGAGGTGGTTCGAACAGTTTGATCTCGCCCCAGCACATTTTATCCAGGCCGCCCTCCTGATTTGGCTCTCCAAGTGTATAATCCTGGCCCTCTTGCAAGTCAGCTTCGGCTGTAAAAAACCATAGTCCCAGCTTGTCCTTTTGCGTCAGATAAGACCAGACGGTTGCGGGGTCAGTATTTAAGAATATCGTTTTTGTAAGGGTATCTGTGCTCATTTGTTTTTCTCATTTCGGTCAATTGCTATTTGTAATTTGGTGAGGCGATCGTCCCAGAACATGCTGAATGTGTTGATCCATTCGGAGACGGGCTGAAGGGCCATCGGTTCAAGATGATTGATGCGCTCGCGACCCCTCGTCTGAACGGAAATGACCTTCCCCTGTTCTAGGATCGTCAGATGCTTTTTAATCGCCGCACGGGTCATATCAAATTTGTCGGTGACTTCCCCGATGGTCATATCGCCTTGGTGCAAATGCATCAAAATGGCGCGCCGGGTCGGGTCAGACAGGGCACGGAACGTGACCTGAAGCTCTGCTTCCATAGATCTCTCCTTTATAATACCATTTGGTATTATGTATATATGATACTAAAAGGTACTATGTCAACAAGGAATTTGTCTGCGCGATATGCGTTGATGCCGAGGGATCTTTTTGTGCCATATGGCGCTGTTATCGCGACCAAGTTTCCTTGATCTGTTCGAGATATGGAATTTCCGCAGGTCAGCAGCGTAACTTTATCGGTTACTGGATATTGTTTGTACTTAAAGAAATAGCAAGCATCTGATGTCATTGGCGCGGGAGGCGAGAAACGAGACACACGCTATTTGGCAAATTCAGGGAAGATGCTGGTCCCGATGGGCTCTTATATGTATCAATGGCTTGCTCGGAATGAAGATGTTGATATGAGAGGCAAATTCACAGATCAGATCCGCTTACATGGCACCCTTTTTTGGTTTGTCATCTTCAAAAAGATCTGCCATGTCACGCATCGTTTCAAAAAATTGTTTGCGACCTGCATAGCCTTGAATACGAGCCATTTCTTTGTTATTTTCAACAATAACGAATGTTGGCGTCACCCAGACACCCCGTTGCAGGTCAATACCTGCAGTCCGATCTTTACTAAGTTCTACCTGTCTCAATGGCAGCTTTTTGCCAATCTCAGACTTATTATAAGAAGGTCCTATCTCCTTGTTCCACTTTCTGCAGACATGGCAACTTTTCGACTCGAACATGACTATTTCAGCCGCGCTAATCGATGCTGGCACGATGCCGATCAAAGCCACAGATACCAAAGTCAGTATTCCCGTCAAATAATTCAAGTGCAATTTTAGCATTTGGTCGCGTCCTTATCGTTTCAATATCTGCCGGTATGGTCCGTTGGCGTCGAACAAGCTTAACATCCAATTGATCGTATGACAGTCAAAGATTCGTGAGCATGTTCTGTCAGCTATCAAAAAACTGGCTGGCCCCTCCCAAATAATACCCTTGGGTACGGCAATATAAATGTTAGCAACTGGTATCATGTGTAGAAAGGATTTGCCGACGGGATATCTTATTGAGGAGCAGCATTTGCAATGGTGTGTGGTATGGGGCGAGAATACCCCATGATAAAGCCCTCATGCAATCCACAGCATGAGGGCTTTATTTTATATGCCTCTTAGAGACCCGTCTCCAACGTGGAGAAAGGAACTGGAGACGAAGGGGGCAGGCCAGAGCTTTAACGTTGGAAACTCTGGCCTGATATTTTTTTATTCTGCGGCTTTTGTTTCAGCCTGTTTGGCGAAATATTTAGCAGCTTCCTCATCGAAATCGGCTGTATTCACATAGCTCGATGTACGTGGATGAGCGATCATGTTGGGGTTTGGATCAATGTCCAGCGC